>NZ_AWXL01000013.1:0-26561 GCF_000485845.1 Rickettsia gravesii BWI-1
AACCGCCACAAAGCAAAAATTATAAAACACGCAAACGTATTTATCAGGAAAAATTTATATTCTTTCAGCAAATCCGGTTTATATTTACGAATTCCGTACCATGCAGCTATACAAATAGTATATACAACTAAACTTCCTTCTTTTAATAAGAATAACAAGAGAAATTTACCATAATTTAGTAATAAGGATCTATGCTGTTCATTAAAATTTTCAGCAATATATACTAAATTGCTAAAACTATGTTCACATCTGTCAAAAAAATCATGGGTATTTTTAAAATAACTCATCCAAATAAAATTACACAAAATAGGTAAAGTAAGTAAAATCAGATACGTAATATAATCACTTGATTTTTTAGGCTTTTTATAAAAAATTGTATAATGAGCTATAAGAATTATCGAAGCAAAACTAGCAAGCCATATTCCAATTTCTCGGAAAGAGGCAAGTAATATCGTAATAGGTAAAATAAGCAATAATGCTTTTTTCTTGTCTTCCGCAAGGATATAAATTGCAAAAATAGCTCCGAACATTAAGCCAATAGTACTATCGTTATATATTGAACGAATTCCGGTCGTATATAATACTACGCCGCAAAGTAAAAGTGAAAACAACATTCCAGTTTGCCACAATTTCTTATTTGCAGCTAAAGGAGCTAGAAATGCTAAATGTACTAAGAAATGAGCAAATAATACGTTACCGTCCGAATAACCTGAAAGTAGCAGCATAAAATAATGATAAACGGCAGCTCCTCTTGGATAATGGGCATGAGTAGTAATAATGGAAGTTAACGAAGACTGATTTTCAAAAACACCGAAATATAACAATTCTTTAGTAAATATTCCCCAATGTGAGAAATCATCATAAGCATGCAGCGATGCATCTCTGGTATAAAGAAAAAACAAAAGAATCAATAAAGTAAATACAATGATTTCAATTATATTTTTTCTAGATTCCTGCTCCCACAGCAATGACATGAAGGAGGTATTATTGCGTAGATCAAGAAATGCATGCGGTGTCATACCGTGGCTTGACCACGGTATCCAAAAATATAACTTAAAAATACTAAACATTTTTAACTGGATCCCGCGACTTGGTCGCGGGATGACAGGAGCGGAGCCAACCTTTACAACAACGCCTATGAAATGCAGGAATGACATGAAAGCTAAAAATATACCGATGAAATAACATATATATGTTGCAGCCGGTAATAGCTTTAACATAGTAAAACAATATAAAATCGGTACTAATATACTTATTATTACGGGAATAGCGAAAGTCAATTTTGTTTTGAAATATTTAGCAAAAAAAGACGAAAACCCAAAAATGCTTAATATCGGTATTATGATCATATTAATTTGTAAATAATTTTTTGGTCATTGCGTGGACCGGTAAAACCCACTGTGTCACCCCGTGGCTTGACCACGGGGTCCAACAAACAATAAAAAATACTAATAATTTTAGTATTTTTAACTGGATCCCGTGGTCAAGCCACAGGATGACAGAGGTGAAATTGATTCACGCAACAAGACAATGCGGGAATGACATAGAACGAAAATGTCCGGTACTATAGGTATCAATACCCACTCGCAACAACGCCTTTATCACCCGTGTTTAATTTTAGCTTGTGCTGCGGCGATTCTTGCTATAGGGATACGGTATGGAGAACAAGAAACATAGTTTAAATTCATTCTATGAAAAAATTCTATAGAGGCAGGGTTCCCTGCATGTTCTCCGCAAGCTCCGAGTTTCAAATTAGCATTACTGCTTTTTCCGCGTTTTATAGCAATTTCAATTAATTCTCCTACTCCTTCTTCATCGAGAGTAGTAAATGGATCGGATTCAAAAATCTTTTCTTCTAAATAATATGGAAGAAAAGAAGCAATATCATCTCTAGAAATTCCATATGTAGTCTGAGTTAAATCATTAGTACCAAAACTAAAATAGTCAACTTCCTTAGCTATTTTCTTACTGCCGAGTGCTGCCCTGGGTAATTCTATCATAGTACCGAGCGTAAAGGAAAACTTATATCTATAACGTTGCTCTAATTCCTCTATTACCGCATAAATATCCATTTTAAGCTTTTTTATTTCACCTACATTGCTAATTAAAGGAATCATTAATTCTAAGTTACATTCTATATGTTCTTTTTTATGTAGCTCAAAAATAGCTGTAAAAATTGCTTCAATTTGCATTTGGTAAATTTCCGGCGAACATATACCAAGTCTACATCCACGGTGACCGAGCATAGGATTTACTTCATGCATAGCATGAAGACGTTGATTAATCATGGATAAAGGTAGATTTAAGCTATTGGCCAAATTCTTTTTATCTTCTTCGGTGGTAGGTAAAAACTCATGTAACGGCGGATCAAGTAATCTAATATTTACCGGTTTATCTTTCATTACTCTGAATAAAGCTTTAAAATCCTCAGTTTGCAGAGGTAATAATTTCTGCACGGCAAGCTTTCTCCGTTCTATATCAGGAGCAATAATCATGTCTCTTACTAAAGGAATTTTATTTTTATCAAAAAACATATGTTCGCTACGACATAAACCTATACCTTGAGCTCCAAACTTTATAGATACTAAAGCATCGTTAACTGTTTCAGCATTTGCACGAACTTTTAAGCTACTAATCTCGTCTGCCCAATCTAAAATTAATTTTGATTCCTCACTGAAAGTAGGTTGAATTAACGGCATTTCACCTAAGAAGATTTTACCACTACCTCCGTCAATCGTTATAATATCACCTTGTTTAATAACTATGTCACCTGCTGTTAATATTTGCTTTTTCTCATCTATAGATAAATTACTTGTACCGCAAACACAAGGCTTCCCCATACCTCTTGCCACAACTGCAGCATGTGAAGTCATTCCCCCTCTAATAGTTAAAATACCTGAAGAAACATGCATTCCGTTAATATCCTCAGGACTAGTATCATGGCGTACTAAAATTACTTTATGATGATGAGATAATTTTTCGGCATCATAAGGTGAGAATACTGCAATACCTGTTGCAGCCCCAGGAGAAGCAGGTAGCCCCTCAGCAATAGAAGTAAGCCCATTACCGTAATCAATTCTTGTATGTAATAATTGATTTAATGATTCCGGATCGATTCGCATTAAGGCTTGTTCTTTAGAAATAAGCTTTTCTTCTACCATTTGTACGGCAATATTAATAGCAGCGATGGCTGTTCTTTTTGCAGTACGTGTTTGCAAAATATATAGCTTATTATTTTCTATAGTGAATTCTATATCCTGCATATCTAAGTAATGTTCTTCAAGCTTTTGCGCAATTTGTGATAACTCCTTAAACACTTCCGGCATCATTGCTTGCATAGAATTTGAATCATTTGCAATAATAGGCATAGGTGTTCTAGTTCCCGATACTATGTCTTCACCTTGAGCATTTATTAAAAACTCTCCAAAGAGCTTTTTTTCTCCTGTAGAAGGTGATCTAGTAAAAGCAACTCCCGTAGCTGAAGTTTTACCTAAATTACCGAAAACCATTGCTTGGATATTAATAGCCGTACCGAAATCCTCCGAAATATTATTGATTTTTCTATATATAACCGCTCTATTACTCATCCAAGAATATAGCACCGCTTTAATTGCCGATTCTAGCTGTTCATAAGGATCATTAATTAGTTGCTTAGTATATTTAATATGTAACCGTTTGAAATCATCAATAATTTTTTCTAATAATTCTACGGTAATATCGCTATCTTTATGAATATCGGCTTGTATCTTGTGCTTTTCATAAATTTGTTCAAATAGATCACTAGGTATAGATAATACCGTTGAACCGTACATTTCTAAAAATCTTTTGTAACTATCAAGAGCAAATCGTTTATCACCGCAGGAATCCGCAAGAGCATTACACACTTCGTTATTCATTCCAAGATTAAGGATAGTATCCATCATTCCAGGCATTGAAATCATAGAGCCTGAACGCACCGATAATAACAAAGGATTGCTTGTACTGCCGAAAATTTTACCGGTAGTTATTTCAAGTTCGGTGATAGCTTTTTGTAAGTCACTTTGAAAGTTTTTAGGAAAGTTATTATTGTGGGTATAAAAGTAATTACATAGCTCTGTAGTTATTGTAAAACCATCAGGAATAGGTAGTTTTAGGTTGGACATTTCGGCAAGACCGGCACCTTTGTTACCAAGTATATTTTTCATGCTAGCGTTTCCATCACTACCATTACTGCCAAAATAATAAATTAATTTTTTCATATCATATATCAAAATTTGCTAACAATTTATGTGTTTAGGAGCATTACATACATATTTATACAGTATGAAAAAAATAGTAGCAACGTTAAATTAAGAATATCTTTAATAAAATAGTTGAAATTTTAAATTTGTTATTATACTTATTAATTTAATTATATTCTGTGTACAAAAGTCAAATTTTCAAAAAAAATCTTATTAATTTTCGCTAAAAAATATCTCAAAATAGCAAATCAATTAGAAACCTTCACAGAACCTAATAAGTTAATTGAACTTATTCTAAATGTTATTGACTAATTTAAGAAAATTGACCATAATTCTAAATGGTCGTGCAGTTGCGTGATGATATAGCAAAGCTATAGATCACGAGGAAAGTCCGGACTCTATAGAGGTATGGTGCCGGTTAATCTCCGGCAGAGTATTATTACTTTAGGGACAGTACCACAGAAAATACACCGCCAAGTATGAATACAAAGATCAACTTCAAAAAGAGCTAGGAGTTCACAAGACAAGGAACGGAGCGTATACTTAATACGTGAGTACCGTAGTACTTGTGGAATGACGCAGCCAATTTTTGAAGTTGATCGAGTATTTTTGGTAAGGGTGAAAAGGTACGGTAAGAGCGTACCGGTAAGTTGGTAACAAATTACGCATGGTAAACCCCATCAAGAGCAAGATCAAATAGGCGTTACAGAACTTATCAAGTTCCCGGGTTATCTCTAACCGGCTTGTAATGCGGGTAGATCGCTTGAGGTAAACGGTAACGTTTATCCTAGATAAATAACTGCAATGAATTTATATTCATACAGAATCCGGCTTATAGACCTTATTGTCATCCCGCGACTTGATCGCGGGAGCTTAGAAAGCAGCTTAATAAATATTAAATATTGATAGATCCTGCGATCAAGTCGCGGAATGACTAGGACTGTAACACAATTTAATGAAAAAGTTATATCATTATCCTATTTGTCCTCTTTCAAGACAAGCCCGTGTCTTCTTAAAAGAATTAGATATAGAATTTACTACGATTAAAGAAGATTATTGGCAATTCAATAAAGATTTCTTAAAAATAAATCCTGCCGGAACTTTACCTATTTTAGCAGAATCATACGGCTTATTTGTGGTAGGTATTTATCCTTTTGTTGAATATCTTAATAGCAAATATCCGAATTTTAATTTTTTAGATGAAGATATTGATATTTGTTGCGAAATTAGACGATTATTCTTTTGGTTTAACGATAAATTTTATCGTGAAGTTACTAAGATTATTATCGATGAAAAAGTTATAAGATCAATTGCTAAAATGAGCAGCCCACGAACCGAGTTTTTACGTGCTGCAAAAAATAATTTAAATTATCACTTAGAATATATAACTTCTTTACTAGAAAAAAGAAGTTATCTTGTATCGGATTCACTAACTATTGCCGATATTGCCACAAGTTGTCACTTATCGGTACTCGATTATTTCGGTGAGATTTATTGGGATAAATGGACGCTTATCAAACATTGGTATTCATTAATTAAATCAAGACCGGCTTTTAGGTTATTACTACAAGATAGAATCCCTGGCTTTACCCCTCCAAACTATTATACAGATTTAGATTTTTGAATAGACTTCTTCGGAAACTCTACTTCTAGAGGTAATTTGTGCGTCAATTCGCTGCTCGCATTTCTATGTATGCTGCGATGCTGTGCTGCGTGTTTCCGAAGAAGTCTAATATATAATTTAATAATTTGATTCTTTTCGTATCATGAGCTTTTAGTATTTTATGAATATTATTAAGAGATTGATTTTTTATGAGTGCAGGCTCATATTCAAGATGAACTCCACTTAAAATAGCTATCCCGTCGCCATAAGTACATTTTATTATTGCAGCCTGAGAATCCTCATAACTTGCTATTATTTCAGTATCTTTGGTATTTTCTGCATCAATAAAATATCCACCGCCATTATAAAAAGCATAACAATCCTTAATATTTAAATTAAGTATTGGATTTATTTTTAGATAAGCGGCTCTTGCTCCTTTATGTGAGTTGTAATAATAAGGAGCAAGCAATGGTCCTCTAACCGTTCCATTGAAAATCTTTAATTCTCTTTTACTTATCACCTCTATATTTGTTCCTTTAGCGAATTCTACATAGTTACCGCTGTAGTAACTGCCTGCACATATCCCAAGAAAATTACCACCGTTTTTAATATAATTCTTTATATTAGCATTTCCTTTGCCTTGCAATTTTTGTACATAGTATAAATCTCTTCCACCGAGTAAAATAAGTAATAAGGTGTTTTGAACCCACTTTTCATCTATAATTTCTTGTGCAGTAATATAATCTACGTTATACTTTGGAGCATAAAGTCTTAAGGTATGCACACAATGCTTAATACTTTCTTTTGAAACTCCTAGATCATTATAAATTTTTATTTTCATTTTTATATTCTTGACAAGGACATTATATAATTCTATTTAGTGTAATTACTTAAAAATAAATCATGCGATAATTTTATGCAACTTAATTCAATCTCACTACCGTTAACCACAAGGCAAGCAATAGAAATAGTTTTAGGAGTGGCATTACTTACTATTTGTTCGCAAATAGTAATACCTATAAAGCCTATATTTATTTCATTGCAAACGGTTGCAGTGATATTCATCGGACTTACATATAATAAGACTATCGCACCTTTAACAATATTATCTTTCATAACTCTTGGAGCAATGGGAATCCCTGTGTTCGGAGAATTTTCAAGCGGTTTACGAATATTATTCGGTCCTACCGGAGGATATCTAGCAGGTTTTGTAATTGCCGTATATGTTATGGCTCGCTTAAGAGATAAAATTTTCACTTCTAATAAATGGTTAAATCAGATATCTTTATGTTTGATCGGTAATATAATTATTATGAGTTTAGGCTGGATGTGGCTCTCTACACTCTTAGGAGCAAGCGGTGCATTTTACGGCGGCGTATTACCTTTTATAATACCGGGAATAATTAAATCAGTATTATTAATTGGACTTATCAATACAGTAAAACCAAAAACTCGATGAACTTCAGTATTGCCTAAAAACAGTTGATCTAAAGTTTCGATGTCATTCCCGCGCAAGCGGGAATCCCCTACTTTTAAGCTTTTTAAAAGCTCGATTTATCTCGTTTTACCCTGGATTCCCGCTTGCACGGGAATGACATCGAGTAGGTTTTGCGAGCCATGCAAAAACATCACCTTTGCAGGAATGGCATCGATCTTTAAGTTGACAACAAATATGGTATAACTCTATCATTCATGAAAAAAATCAATAACAATGCTAATGCCGCATTTTCCGGTGCCGACCTGGAAAAATAACATTAAATATGATCTTGAAAATATAGCAAGACTTTTAAGAGCCTTAGGTAACTCTCATTTAAGGCTTCCTCCCGTCATACATATAGCAGGTACAAACGGTAAAGGTTCAAGCAGTGCTATGCTTAAAAGCATCTTTACGCTTGCCGGTTATAAGGTACATTGCTATACATCTCCTCATTTATTAGAATTTAATGAACGAATCGTAGTAGCAGGTGAGAAAATCTCGGATAATGAATTATGGCAGGTTTGTGAGCAGGTAAGGGTAGCAAGCGAAAAATTTAATATTGAACCTAGCTTCTTTGAAGGTACTACGGCAGCAGCGTTTCTAGCATTTGAGAAAACAAAAGCCGATATATTAATTTTAGAGACGGGACTAGGCGGTCGGTTAGACGCAACAAATATAGTAGAACGACCGTTAATTACTTTAATTACATCTATTTCATATGATCATATGCATATGCTGGGTAATACATTACCCCTAATAGCAGTTGAGAAAGCTGGTATTATGAAGTCTTGCGTTCCTTGCGTTATAAGTATGCAAGCTTTGGAAGTTTATGAAACATTATTTGCAAAGGCTGAAGAGTTAGAAGTACCGAGTTTCTGTTATGAATATGATTTCGGTATTAAAAAGACGGACAACGGATTTATTTATTCATCACGAAATTTTACCTATGAGTTTCCGACTCCTTCGCTACTTGGTGATCATCAATTAATAAATGCTGCAAGCGTTATTGCCTTAATAAGCCTTATTAACAAACAATTTAATATTAATAATGAGGTTATTGCTAAAGGATTACAAAATACTATTTGGCCTGCTAGAATCGAAAAAATAGAACCGAAAAAATATTCTAAATTAATAGGTGATAATGTTCAAATTTGGATAGACGCAGCTCACAATAATAGCGGAGCTCAAGTTTTGGCAAATTGGGTGCGTGATAATTTAAAATCATCGATATATTTAATACTCGGTATGACTAAAAATAGGAATATTGAGGAATTTTGCTCTTACTTTAAGGGTTTGACAATTAAAGGTTACGGCGTTAAAGTTTTATCCGAACCGCTAAGCTATAGTGCAGAAACAATAAATTTGGAAGGCAGAAAGAGTGGTATTGATTTTAGCGAAAGCGACTCACTCGAAGAAGCGATTAGTGATATAAAGAAGATAAACGGCGATAATAAAGCCAATATTATAATAACCGGATCGCTTTATTTAGCTTCCGATTTTTATAAGTTACTATAATGTCATTCCTGCGTGGATACTAAATCATCATTGCGAGCAACTGCAAGGAGCGTGTCAATCTCATAAAGTAGGACTCCTGAGATTGCTTCGTCAAAATTTTCAATTTTTCCTCGCAATGACGTATTGATTCTCGCTATAAATATATAAAAACCAACATAGGAGAAAATAACATGACCTATTGCAACAAATCTAATCAAACTTCATATCCTTTTATCTTACCTGATTTACCTTATGAGAAAGAAAGTTTTAAACCACATTTTACTCTTGAGACTTTTGATTATCATCATGGTAAGCATCATAATGCTTATGTACAAAATCTAAACAATTTACTCAAAGATAAAGAAGAATTACACAAAAAAGATTTAGAAGAAATAATAGAATGGTCATCACAAAACTCAAATACGGCTATTTTTAATAACGCAGCCCAAATATGGAATCATACCTTTTTTTGGCATTCAATAAAGCCGCAGGGCGGAGGTAAGCCAAGCGGTAAAATATTAGAACAGATTAATAAAGATTTCGGTAATTTTGAAGAGTTTTGCGAACAGTTTAAGCAAGAGGCAGTAGGGCAGTTCGGTAGCGGCTGGGCATGGCTTGTATATCACGATAATAGGTTACAAATTATCAAAACCACTAATGCCGGTACACCTATAGCAAATGGTATGAAGCCGCTTCTTGCATGTGATGTATGGGAACATGCTTATTATATTGATTATCGTAATAAACGACCTGATTATGTTGACATATTTATTAAGCATATGATTAACTGGAAGTTTGTAGAAGATAACTTAATAAAATAAAACTATGGCTGATATAAAGGTAAGAAAACATCCTATTATTAATAATCTGAAGCAAGAATCAAAAACTCCTGTAGTTAATGAGCAATCTGATATATTAGAAGAGTTAAAAGACCTAAAAAAAATTCAACAATCTTCTAGCAATCAAACAAAAACATTGCAGGAGTTAGAGCAAGCACAGAAAGCTCCTATCAAATATATAGCTTTTAGTGGAGGAGGAGCTAAGGGAACAATATATTCCGGAGCTTATGAGGCAGCAAAAAAAGCTGGTATTTTAGATAATGTCAAGGCGGTAGCAGGTTCTTCCGCTGGTGCTATAACTGCCACAGTGGTAGCTCTTGGGACACCGCCTGAGCGATTTGAAGAAATTTCTAAAAATACAAATCTGCAAACTTTACTTAGAAAAAAAGGATTTTCTGCGGATATAGTACAGTTAAATAAAAACGGTAAACCTTTATATGCTCTATTAGAACTTGTTATTAAAGAAAATATAGGAAATTTTTTACAGAGATCAGATATAGTAAATGTTAAAGATGATAAAGCTCTTGATGAATTAAGAGAAAGATACAACCAAAAAGACGGTAAAATATATTTTAAGGATATAGCGTTACTACAAAAATACGATCCAGTGCAGTATAAGGATTTAGTAATTACGGCAACTCAGCAAGAGACAAGTGAACTAACTATTTTCAATAGCTTTGATACACCAAATGTTGAAATTGCTTTAGCTTGCCGTGCTTCTGCTCCTATACCGCTTGTTTTTAAGCCGGTAGAAATTGACAGTAAAAAATATATCGAAGGTGGATATAGAGATAATATACCGACAAAATATTTTAAAGGCAATGAACCGGAATTTGATACAAAAGCAGTAACTGATAATATGGAGGAGATTACCTTAGCTAAAAAGCAAGATAGAACTCTAGCTATGGCTTTTGGTATGGGTATGGAAGCTGATGCAAATATTGCTATATTATAGTGCAAAAAAATTTGAAAGCCCAAGTGATATCGTAAAGTTTTTAGCTGATATATTATTTAAGACGCTTGCAAAAGTAGGAGGAAAATTTAAATATACTGAAACTCTCAGAGCAACTAATGAGCAGTTACGTGAAAATGCTTTAAACACTGTTATTCTAGATACTGCCGGAATAGATACTTTGGATTTCAAAGATGCACAAAAATATTCTGATTATTTGCATATTAAAGGATATTATCAAACTAGAGAACATTTGAATAATCATGACCTTGGCAAAGAAGCAGATAAAATATTTAACCATCAAAAATTTCTACTAAATGTTTATGAAGTTTATGATAATAAAAATCTACATAAAACATTTGGCACTAAATTGTTAGAAATGTTTATTCTGTCAAAAGAAAATAATACTTCTAAATGGCAAGAAGGAGTTATTGAAAATCATGATGATAAAGCCAAGATGTTATTATCATTTTGTAAAACCGGAGCATTAAACGAAAAAGAATTAAATAAAAAGCTTAAAGAATATATAATTATTGCTGCAACTAGTCGTAATAATACACTAAAAGCCGATACAAACTCATTGAACGCTTTGTTGTATACCTTAAACGATACTGCTGCTTCAAGTAAAATAAAAGATAGTTTCATTGAGATACTTGGAATAGATAAAAATAAAGATGTAAGATTTGATAAAACTAAAACCTTTGATGAAAATATTGCTAAGTTTAAATTTACTAAACAAGATTTAGAAAGCTTTATAACTAAGAGTAAAAGCGAAGCACCAAAAATGCAAAACAAACATAGTGTAACTACAAGTCATGTCAGTAAGGGGTGAGTTAGGTGTTTTTATGTCATTCCCGCTTTCGCGGGAATGACATCGAGCGGGTTTTTTGAACCATGCAACAAAGCTCGCCTTTCCTCGCAATGACGGCTACTAAAAAAAATGCATATCGGTAAATTTAAACTAATTGTTTTTGACAAGCTAGACAGTACAAACTCTGAGGCTATGAAAATGGCTCAGAATGCTAAAATTGATTCAAACTATGCAGTACTTGCCAAATCTCAAACTAACGGACGTGGTAGAAGCGGCAAAAACTGGCAGTCTAGGTCAGGTAACTTACATGTAAGTTTACTAATAAAGCCTGATAAAGAGCTAGAATTATTGCCGCAATTATCTTTTGTTACGGCACTTAGCATTTATGATAGTATAACCTCTTTATGTCACTCCCATAGTTCTCTATGTCATTCCCGCGCAAGCGGGAATGACATAAGGAACGAAAATAACATTATACAACTAAAATGGCCCAATGATGTATTAATTAACGATCGGAAAATTGCCGGTATACTTCTTGAATCTGTTAAAGTAGAAAATAATTATTACCTTATTATCGGTATCGGCATTAATATTACCTATCACCCTGATAATATCGACCAGCCTACTACTAGCTTAATAAGCGAAAATCTACCACCTATAGAACCGCAAGCTTTACTTGAGATATTAATAGAAAATTTTGAAGAATATTATCAAATTTGGCATAATAACGGTTTTCCTTTTATTAGAAAAAAATGGTTAGAACATGCTTATAAGTTATATGAAAATATTAGCGTTAAACATCAAAATGATATAGTAACCTGTCTTTTTAAAGATATCGATAATACCGGCAGAATAATATTGCAACTACCTTCCAAAAAAATAATCTCTTTTTCCACTGCCGAACTTTTTTTTAGCAAAAATATTACTAAATTTAAATTTTAGATTTAATTTTTGTTAACTTCTACTTAAGCTTCAATTTAACAAGGTAATAAATATATGCTCCAAGAGAATAACAACCCAAGTTATCTATCTCAAGAGTTTTTAACAAATGCATATGAGCAATTAAACGAATTTAAAAAACTTTCTTCTAATAACATTCGTACATTAATGCAAGATTTTTATAAAATTGAAAAAGCTTTTAAATGTACATTATTTACGGGTAATAATAACGCATGTGAAGGTTTAGTAGAATTATATGACGAAGTAATAAAAAATACCTAATTCTGAACTTCAAAATATAAATATAACACAATTTAGAGATATTATGGTCTTAGTCGGAAGAGAACTTAAGCATGAAAAATATATAAATACCTCCTTATTGTCAGTAAATATTAATGAAAAATTTCTCAAACCAAGTGTTGTTACTCACGTAAAAACTATTGAAATATGTCAACAGCAAAATAGTGAAGATCCTTTCACAATTAACGAGGATGAAATTATTACAAATTTTAATCTCACTCTTGATAGCCTCCGTATATTTGTAACAATAGACTATTCAGGGCTTGTATCCTCAATAACTATAGACGAAGATGAGATAAAATAATAACCTCAAAATATAATTTATGTAATATATTGAATGTATAAAAGATACTGAAATAAAAGACATATTCAGTATTATCGATAACACGTCACACAATATATCTAATACTCCAGAGCTATTAACGCAACCTGATACATCGTTAGAATTAAGTGGATCATTAGATAAGCCTAAAAAAATGATAGTTTAAGCATGTTAATGCTGCTTTCTAAAGTAAATGAACCGACAAAATATAATAATGCTGATAATAAAAAACCTCCACCACCTGTTCCCTTACAGCAGACAGAATTAAATACCGCACAACAAATAGAGATTCTTGGGTTAGGCGAAGATACAGAAAAAAATAATAATTGCTTCGTTAAAAAATGTTTAATTCTATAAAAACAATAAAATCTTTTATCTATCACCGGTAAATTAGTTACTTAAGACAGGTTTAAGACAACAAGAAATGTTTTTTGTTTTTCACGATAAATGGCTCTCTTATACTAAAAAAGCATTTAATCTATTATTTGAGTTGGCAGTAGAAAATTTGACCTGTGCTATGCTACTTGGTGAAGTATCGCAGCTTTATTATAGCGGTACTATTTACGATATTTTACCGGATTTAGTTTTTGGTGATTATATTATTTTAATAGGTCAAAAACTTGGATATAAATCATGCCAAAATATTCCTTTAAGAATGATTACTAATACTAAGTGTTTAGAAAAGCAGCTAGATAGTCTTGCTATTACTATTACTTCTAATAAGTTATTTTATTATCGTAATTTTAAATGCATAAGTAATGATGTTAAAAAAATTATTAGAGATTGCAATGAGCAATTTGATAAAGCATGGCATTTTTGCAAATTTGAATATTCTTATTCAACATTATTATCTTTTGAAATGCCGGAAGAAGAAGCCGAAAAACTTGAAGAAGTACCTTTGATGGGTACAAAATCTACTGATGATAGTAAATATTTGATATCTTAAATGTTACTCCTATCATCCCGCGACTTGTAAGCTAGATCCAGTCTTTTTAAATCTTTTTATGGATCTCGTGGCCAAGCTAGCCTTGTTGCGTGGATAGGTTTATGTCATTCCCGCGTAGGCGGGAATGACATTGAGTAGGTTTTTCGAGCCATGCAACAAAGCCGGTCAAGTCACGGGATGATAACAGAAAATAGGTAATAAATATATGAAAAAAATAATCTACAGCAATCAAACTTTCGACAATATGGAAATAAAATCCATAACCGATAAAGTAGGTAGTAATTATCGGCTATGCGAGTGTTTATAATCTTATCGATCATCATAATGATACACTTGTGAAGGGGGCTTTTGCAAATGCTTCTTATCATAACGTAAAATTTCTTTGGCAACACGACAGTAAAAAGTCTATCGGGATTATTACTCATTTGGCTGAAGATGATCACGGTTTAAAAATGGAAGCGGGGATAAATAATAAGATCAAGGCAGGAATGGTGGCGATAGAGCTAATAAAGCAAGGAGCAATAGACGGATTATCTATAGGTTTTTATATAAAAAACTCGTTTATTAATTACGTACGTAAAGGCGAAGATAATGGGCTTATGCAAAAGTCATCTCTAAACAGTAATACGGAAGCAGGGAGCGTTTTAATATTACAGACTTTATATAACAGTAGCATCACCAAAATAAATGCTAGATCACCAATGAGGCAGTTAGCTTCGATTGAAACAATTGCCACGAATGCACTTGATATAATAAGCGAGGACGGCAAATTTAGCAATGGCTGGATTGGGGCAGTAGAAGCTCGAGAAGAGACTTCGGCAACGAAGTTAAAGCAGTAGCGTATTTTTGTTCATGAACTATATGCACAGTCTAAAGCTAGCCAGGCATTACTTGAGGATATGACTATTAGGGTTGAAAATTGGTTCGGTGAAAGATTGCGTGATAGTTTCGTTAAAATGGAAAATAATGCGTTTATCAATGGTGACGATATAAAAAAACCTAGAGATATTTTATCACCTGACCATGATAAAATCGAGAAGATTAAGATGGGTAATAAAATTACCGCCGATGGGCTGCTTGATTTTATAAATTCCCTTAAAGAAGAATATTTAATGAATGCAACTTTGCTCATGAATCGTATTACTTTATCCGAAGTTCAGAAGCTTAAAGGATCACCAAGGATATTTTATTTGGCAGTCTTCACTATCCGATTCCTTTAAGCAAACTATATTTGGAGTACTGATAGTTTGTAGTTCCGCTATGCCTCCTATAGATAAAAAGGGAAATGCTATAGCGATAGGTGATTTTAAAGCAGGTTATAAAATAGTAGATAGAAGCGGTATTAATATTATACGTGATCCTTACACTGAAAAGCCTTTTGTAAAGTTTTATGCCGTAAAGAGAGTAGGGGGTGATGTGGTGTGAACCAAGAAACTATTAAGAGTAGGGTATTTAATTAGATATACTTGTATGTCATTCCCGCGTAGGCAGGAATCCATGGTAAAGCGAGATAAATCGAGCTTTTAATATTAAAAATTCAATATATTTATACCTTTTTATTACTGAATTCCCGCCTTCGCGGGAATGACATAAACAATCCATGCAGGCAACGCCTACAAGTACGCTAGGAGGACATCTTACTTAATTTAAAAGGTAATAAAATGACAAAAACAGTCGTGAAAAATTTTCAGCATCAAATTAAATTTTTAAAAAATATCGCAGGAGAAGAAATGGAAGAGGATAGACGGGTAGAGAAATTAACAAGCTATGCCGAAATTAAACCACTATGCGATAGTAAATTCCTTGCTCTAGAAAATATAAGCTTCGGACATATAATAACAGAAGGATATTTTTTATTTAAAATAAGATTTATTAAAAATATCACTACTAAAATGCGTATTTTATTTAAAGAACGGAAATTTGAAATTAAACGAATTATTAACGTTGAAGAAAAGGGTAAATTTTTAAATATAATAGCATTGGAACTATATGTATCATGATTTTATCTATAATTTGCAGCTAAGTTTGTATAAATTACTTATAAACAATAATGAAATCAAAACTAAAATTAATAAAATACATTTTTCTGTTGTTCAGGATGCAAAATATCCGTTCTTACTTGTTAATATATTGAATGTTAATAATATATCTACTAATGTACAAAATGATAATGCAGCTGGAATTTGAAATATGTATTTTTACTAATGATAAAAACCGTAATATTGCTCTAAGCCTTGCTAGTAAAATAAGCGATAAAATAGAGCATCACTCATTTGAAAATGTTGCTGGTATAAAAACAAATAAAATAGAGTTTCAAACTAGCAAAGACTTAGTCAGTACAAAACTGGTAATGAATTATCAGGCATTATTAAAGCAAAAAATAGGAGTATAAAACGCATTTAATCGCAGGGCTAGATATAAGTAGTCTATTAAAATCAAGGAAGAAATTCGAAGAGTTTCGTAAACACTTAGATACTGAGCAGAATAAAGCCAGCAGTATCCAATCTTTTGAACTTTGTTATGAACTAGCTTGGAAAACAATGAAACGCTTTTGTGAAAAATCCGGCAAAACACCTTATATTTTAAAAGATATATTTCGGGAAGCAGCGGTTAGCGGGTTGATTTCTGACCCTAGAATATGGTTTAAATTTATAGAGATTCGTAACATTACGGTTCATACTTATAATGAAAAAAATTTAGAACTAGTAATTAGTATTTTTGATGATTTTTCTGATGCTTTAAACGAGCTTATAAATAATTTGGAGAAATATAGTGGTTCAGATTGAAAAGCAAGATTTGTTAATATTACGTTCTATACTTGGGAAATATCCTTATAAATTTTATACCTAAGGTTCAAGGATTAAAGGTAACGCAAAAAAAATTCTCCGATCTTGATCTTTGTATTATGGATGATATTAATTATGAAGTTTTACTTGAAATTAGGGAAGCACTAGACAAATCTGATATATCAATACATATAGATATAAAAAGATGGAATATAGATATGAATGAAGATTTTCGCTCTTTAATTAAAAATGATCTTATTCTTTTTAATTAACAACTCAGATATCTTATGAATTTTCACGATATACGCATGCCGGAATTTATTGAAAGTTTTGCAGTTGGGAAGCCGGAATTTTCTACTTCTCATGCTATAACTAAATCCGGTAGAGAAGCAAGACATTTAGATCGCAACTATGGCTGTCAGAAATATTTAATCAAAAATGCAAGGTTAAGCAGTACGGAATTTGAGTAATTTAATAGCTTTTTTAAAGCAAGACGTGGAAGTAATTTTGCTTTGAGATTTAGGAATTATGCAGATAATAGAGGAATTAACGAAGTTATTGCTAAAGGGAATGGTAATTTAAATAAATTTCAGCTAAGGAAGATATATAGCGATCCTATTGCTCCTTACGAACGAGTTATCACTAAACCGATTAATAATAGTGTAATTCTATATATTAATAATGTAAGAACTATGGGCATTGTAGATTACAATGATGATATAGTGACCTTACCAAGTCTCTTAGGTCAAGATGTAATTTTAACTGCTGATTTTACTTTTGACGTAACAGTTAGATTTAGTATAGATAGTTTTGAATATTCTTATTGTAATGACGATTCTATAGCGTTATCCAACATAGAGTTAGTGGAGGTGAATGAGTATTACGATTGAAAAGGTAATTACAAAGCTTACGAATTTTGTTTATTGTTTTCAAATTAAGCGAGCTAGTGGTGAGGAATTAAACTTAACAAATAGCGATCATGCTATAAAAAGTGAAGAGAGAGTTTTTTTACCGAATTCCGGTTTAGATTTAAAAGAAGCGGAATTTAACGATTCTGCACAAAACCATATAATCATTGAAGGTATTTTTGAGGAAAACGGCATTACGACGACAATGGATTTAAAATAATACTATATAGTGGCATATATAAGATTAAAGAAATGCTCAAGGAAAGTTTAAGAATACTAGATTTAGATAAAGAAAACGGCTATTATAACAGTGGTCAAATTATATTCAGTGAAAATCGTTTTAACAGTAAAATTCTAAGCAATTTCGGTGATTTGATTATATTAGAGGATATTATACCGGATTATGTTAAAGATGCCAAGGAAGTAAAAATTACTGCCGAATGTGATAAAAATTTTATAACCTATTGCAATAAATTTAATAACGCTATAAATTTACCTTTATATAATAAATTTAGGGGCGAACCGCTAATACCAAAAACAGATTTTATAAATTTAGTATAATCAATGAAACAAAATTTTATAAAACTAGTATATGCAGAGCTAAAGAATATAATAAATATGAAAGGCTCCAAACAACAGCAAAAAAAAGAAACGCAATTAATTGATTATTTTAAAATAGTTGAAAGTAATATATCATATACATTTCAAAAAATAAAAAAGGAATATGAAAGAGACTAAACGTTTTTTTAACAAAAACAATAGATTAAATAAAGGTTATGCTAAGACTTTTAGTGTAAACGAACCTGATAATAATTTTTACCGTAAAAAATTTGAACATATATTACCGCCAATTGATTTAATCAGTGAGTATGAGAGTGTTTATCCCGGTACTTTACAGGAATTAATGCATATGGCACAAAAAGAACAAGCTCATAAGCATGCTATAGACCTAAAAAACTTGAAAATACAGGAAAGAGTCGCTAAATTAACACGAATCTGTTTATTAATATTTGGAATTTGCCTTGTAGTTTCAATTTTTTTTTTAAAACTTTCTAAATAAAATTAAAGATAAAATATTTTATTTACTTGTAATTTTAAATAAAATAAGTTAAATGCAATATATATTTATTTATAAACATAATACGGAGAAATTTTATTTCTAAAAATAATTTTCCTAAGGCTAATAGAGAAATCAGAGCTAGAGAAGTTCGTTTAGTAGACGAAAACAGCGAAATGCACGGCATCGTAAATATTAGAGAAGCATTAGACATGGCGGAAAGAGCCGGTCTTGACCTAGTCGAGATATCACCGAATGCTGTACCCCCTGTCTGTAAAATTCTAGATCTTGGTAAGTTTAAGTACGAAAGCAAAAAACGTTTGCATGAAGCACGCAAAAAGCAAAAAACCGTCGTACTTAAAGAAATGAAATTTAAACCTAATATTAGTATAGGTGATTTTGAAACTAAGTTAAGAAAAATAAAAGAATTTTTAAAAGACGGAGATAAAGTAAAAATTTCTTTATGGTTTAAGGGACGAGAGATTCTTCATAAAGAGGTCGGTCAGGAACTATTTAAACGTATAGAAGTAGGGCTCGAAGGACTCGTTAAAATCGATCAGCATGCTAAAATGGAAGGTAAGCAGATGATAATGATCGTTAGCCCTGATATTAAGGTGCAATAGCTACTCAAATCGTCATTGCGTGCGAACGTAGAGAGTGTGGCAATCTCAGGAATTTTACTGTTTCATGAGGTTGCCGCATCGAGGCTTTGCCTCTCCTCGCAACGACGTGTAATAACAACAATAAAAAATCAAATCTAAATAAGTTATGCCGATTAAAATTTTAATGCCTGCTTTATCTCCAACTATGACGGAAGGAAATCTAGCTAGGTGGTTAAAAAAAGAAGGGGACAAAGTTAATCCTGGAGAAGTAATTGCTGAAATTGAAACCGATAAAGCAACGATGGAAGTAGAAGCAGTAGACGAAGGTATACTTGCCAAAATAGTTATCCCACAAAATAGTCAAAATGTACCTGTTAACTCTTTAATTGCCGTGTTAAGTGAAGAGGGAGAAGATAAAATGGACATTGATGCGTTTATTACAAAAAATAATAGTGTATCACCGTCACCGAAAACAGATGCTAATCTTCCAAAACCCCACGAGAATATAGCTAATGTAAAAGAACAGGTAACAGTTATAAAACATGATGCTAGTAAAATATTCGCCTCACCGCTTGCAAAAAGACTTGCAAAAATGGGAAATATTAGATTTGAGAGCGTGAAAGGTAGCGGTCCGCACGGTAGAATAGTCAAACAAGATATCTTATCATATACTCCTAGCACTGCTCATAATAAAATAGTTAGCAGAAATCCTGAAGAATATCGTTTAGTACCAAATAATAATATCCGCAAGATTATAGCCAAGCGTCTGCTTGAATCTAAACAAACAATTCCACATTTTTATTTATCTATAGAATGTAATGTCGATAAATTGTTAGATATAAGAGAAGACATTAATAAATCTTTTTCTGAAGATAAATCAACAAAGATATCGGTTAATGATTTTATTATTTTAGCAGTAGCCAAAGCTTTACAAGAAGTGCCAAATGCCAATGCTAGCTGGGGAGAAGATGCAATTAGATATTACAATAATGTCGATATTTCAGTAGCGGTAGCGATTGAGAACGGGCTTGTTACGCCGATAGTTAAAAATGCCAATCAAAAAAACATTCTAGAACTATCTCGTGAAATGAAAGAATTAATAAAGAAAGCAAAAGATAATAAATTAACCCCTGAAGAATTTCAGGGCGGAGGGTTTACCATTTCTAACCTCGGTATGTACGGTATTAAGAATTTCAATGCTATAATTAACCCACCGCAAAGTTGTATAATGGGCGTCGGAGCTAGTGCAAAACGTGCTATAGTCAAGAATGATCAAATAACTATAGCAACAATTATGGACGTAACTCTTTCTGCTGATCACCGAGTAGTAGACGGAGCAGTCGGTGCTGAGTTCTTGGCAGCATTTAAAAAGTTTATAGAGAGTCCCGCTTTGATGTTGATATAAGTAGTCATTGCGAGCAGCCATAGGCTGCGTGGTAATCTCGTCCAATATCCTGAGATTGCTTCGTCGAAACTTTCAGTTTTTTCTCGCAATAACGTTGAAATCTCACCCATAAACAAATCACAATAAAATAACATGCGTTTTTCAGGTAATTTAGCAAAAATTTTAGATAAATACGAAAATTTAGGCAACAAACTATCTTCCGGTATTATGGGAGACGAGTTTGTTAAGGCATCTAAAGAATATGCAGAACTTGAAGATGTTGTAGCAAAAATTAAAGAATATAATAAGGCTAAATCTGAGCTTGAAGAAGCAAATAATTTTAAGCTAGAAGTGGGACTTGATAATGCCACTTTAGAAATGATTGAAGACGAAATACGCACTCTTGAAAATTCGTTACCAAAACTTGAAAGAGCCGTAAAAATTGCTTTATTACCGAAAGATGATGCGGATAGTAAAAGTGCTATTATTGAAGTTAGAGCAGGAAGCGGCGGAGAAGAAGCTGCACTTTTTGCTGCCGTACTTTTTAATATGTATCAAAGATATGCTGAGTTAAAAGGATGGCGTTTTGAGATATTAGCAATTTCCGATACGGGAATAGGCGGTTATAAAGAAGCATCGGCGTCAATAAAAGGCAAAGATGTATTCTCTAAGCTCAAATTTGAATCAGGCGTTCATAGAGTACAGAGAGTACCGGAAACGGAATCACAAGGACGTATTCATACTTCGGCAGCAACGGTTGCAGTACTTCCTGAGGCTGAAGAGGTTGATATTAAAATTGAAGATAAAGACTTAAGAATCGATACTTATAGAGCTTCAGGGGCTGGTGGACAGCACGTTAATACTACCGATTCTGCCGTACGTATAACTCATATCCCTACCGGTATTACCGTAGCCTTGCAAGATGAGAAGTCACAGCATAAAAATAAAGCAAAGGCGTTAAAAATTCTACGTGCTAGAATTTATGAAGAAGAACGACGTAAAAAGGAACAAGAAAGAGCCGATAGCAGAAGAGGGCAGGTAGGTTCGGGAGATCGTTCGGAGCGGATACGTACTTATAATTTTCCACAGGGAAGAGTATCCGACCATAGAATAAACTTAACACTTTATAAGATAGACGAAGTAGTTAAAAACGGACAATTAGATGAGTTTGTTGAAGCTTTAATTGCGGATGATGAAGCTAAAAAACTTTTGGAGATATAAGTATATATCGTCATTGTGAGTAGGCATTAGGTGAAATTGATCTATACGCAACAATGCCTACTCACAATGACGATACACAGCAAAAATACAGCCTAATAAACAAATGAAACCACAAGCATCTATAAACGGTAAAATCTGGCAGCAGAAACTGATTAACGAAGATATAGTCACCGAGTTATGTCGTAGTTTCAAAATTAGTGATTTACTTGCTAGGATAGTATCATTAAGAGTAAATAATCTAGAGGAAGTAGAAAATTTCTTGATACCGAAAATCAAAAATTTATTACCTGATCCTTTTCATCTACTTGATATGGAAAAGGCTGTAGATAGAACCGTTACAGCTATTTTAAATAACCAAAAAATATGTATCTTTGCCGATTATGATGTAGACGGTGCTACTTCAGCTGCTTTACTTAAAAATATTTTTAGAGATTTAAATATACTATGTGATATTTATGTTCCCGATCGTATAGCTGAAGGATACGGTCCAACTCCTTTTGCTATGCAAAAAATTAAAGATAACGGCACAGAATTATTAATTACGGTTGATTGCGGTGCTATGGCACATGAAGCCCTAAAATACGCAAAAGACGTTAACCTTGATGTTATAGTAATCGATCATCATATAGCTACGGAAATATTACCGGATGCAGTAGCTATAGTAAATCCAAATCGTATTGATGAAAAAAGCGAATATAAACATTTGGCAGCCGTAGGAGTTGCTTTCTTATTTGCAACTGCAATATTATCGAATTTAAAGAAGCAAAATTATTTCACGCAAACAATGCTTCAGCCTAATCTAATGAAGTATCTAGATTTAGTAGCTCTTGGTACTGTTTGCGATATGATGAAATTAACAGGCTTAAATCGTGCATTTGTTGCAAGCGGATTGAAAGTAATGCAAAAAAGACAAAATATAGGGATTAAAACATTATATGATATGGCAGGGCTTAATGAAATACCAAAATGTTATCATTTAGGGTTTATTTTAGGTCCACGTATCAATGCGGGCGGTAGAGTAGGAAAGTCAAGTTTAGGGGCTAATCTCCTATCTACTAGTTGTTCTAATGAAGCAAATAAATTAGCTGAAGAACTTGAAAAACATAATAATGAGCGTAAAGTAATTGAGTTATTAATGATAGAAGAAGCGATGGAAATTGCTTTGACACAACAAGATAGTAGTTTATTATTTATCGTAAAAGAAGGATGGCATCCAGGCGTTATAGGAATCGTTGCCGGCAAATTAAAAGAAAAATTTGATAAGCCGGTGGCAGTTATAGCTTTAAATAACGGGATTGGTAAAGCTTCATGCCGTTCTATTTTAGGTATTGATTTTGGTGCTGAAATTATCAATGCTAAAAGCAAAGATTTACTAATAGCAGGCGGAGGTCATGCTATGGCGGCAGGTTTTACCGTAACTGCTGAAAAATTACAAGAATTGCAGAATTTTTTTAACAATGCTTTTAGAATTAGTATAAATAAACTAGAAAATTATAAGCATGCGGAATATGATATTGATTTAACAGTTAATAGTGTGAATTTCCCTTTAATGGAGGAATTAAACACTTTAGAGCCTTTCGGTCAAGGAAATCATGAGCCTATATTTAAATTCGATGATTTATTTGTATTAAAAGCGGATATCGTTGGAAGTAAGCATATTAAATGTATGCTTGTTCCAAATAAGCGAGGCTTTGGTAACAAAGCCTTATCTGCTATTGCTTTTAATTCGGTAGGAACTGCATTTGAGGATGTTTTATTAAGCCCTAAAGCAAAAAATATTGCCGTAATAGGAACGTTAAAAACTAATAATTGGCAAGATAATTATACTATTCAATTAATTATAAAAGATATACTTCTAAAAGAGTAGATAGACAAGTATATATAATAACAACTTAAAAAATAATAATTTATGAGCAATTTAAAGAAAACAAAAAATACTACAATTTCTAAAGACTTAGCAGAAGTACAAGAGCATTATCAAGATTATCCTTATCCTGTCAGAGACCCAAATCAAGAAAAAAAATGTTTACTTGCAATGTGCGGTGAGTTCTTAGGAGAATTAAACCATTTTCTATATCAAGGAAAAGAAAATTTTAATAATAATTTTAGATGCTTAATAGCAGGCGGCGGCACCGGTGATTCGACTATTTATCTTGCCGAGCAGTTAAAAGATAAAAATGCCGAAATAATATATCTAGACTTCAGCAAGCCTAGCATGGAAGTAGCACAAAAACGTGCAGAAGTACGAGGTCTTAAAAATATTAAATGGATTAATGATTCAATATTAAATATACCTAATCTAAAACTTGGAAAATTCGATTATATAAATTGTACCGGCGTGCTTCATCATTTAGCAAATCCTGATGAAGGTTTAAAAAATCTAAAAGATTCTTTAAAGCCGACCGGCGGTATGGGTTTAATGGTATATGCTAAATACGGACGTACCGGTGTTTATCAAATTCAGGATTTAATGAAAATGATAAATAAAGATACTAAAAGCCGTGTCGAAGAAGTAATGAACGGGAAGCTAATTCTAGATAATTTGCCTGCTACTAACTGGTATAAAAGAGGTTGGGAGTTATTTTCAGATTACCAAAATTTCGGTGACGTCGGAGTTTATGATATGTTCCTGCACAAACAGGATAGAGCCTATTCCGTTCCTGAGTTATATGAATTCGTAGAAAAAGCAAGCTTAAATTTTGTTGATTATCTTGATCCTTTAGAGAAAATTTTATTAAGACCGGAAAATTATATAAAAGATTTTTCACTTCTACAAAAAGTTAAAAAGATGGATAAAGTAACTAGAGAAGCAATTTCCGAAATACTTACCGGTAATATTATTAAACATTCATTTTACGTATCAAATCAAAAAGATAGTGTAGCCTCTCTTGATGACCTTGATAATATACCATACTTCCATAATATTGCCAATTTTGCTAAACAAATTTATGAGCATTTGGAATCTAATCCTTCAGCAGTAAATAATTCTATTAATTTTACTATTAATAATGGGATATTAAATAATGTTAATATCTCAATGTCGATATTTAGAAACACTAAATATATTTTTAAATATATGGTAGAAGAGAAAAGTTTAAGAGAAATATTTGATGCGGTACGCAGCGAATTAAACCAAGAAATAAGCAATGAGGCCTTATTAAATGAAGTTAAAAACGTATGCATTCCATTAATTAATACAAATGTGTTATTGTTAAAATCAAAGGATTGCTAGAATTACGTGGATTGATTTATCCGTTATTGCGAGAAGAGGTTACCAGGGTCGTCATGAGCTATGCAGCCGTAAGCTGTGCGGCAATCTCATGAAATAATAATAAACTCCCAAGATTACTTCGTAATTTTCCCGCAATGACCATTTACCGATTACCTGCTCGCAATGACGATTTGGGTTGACAATGTGCTATTAACGTTGTTAGTATGCTTTTACATACATAAACAGCTCTTATAAGCTAACAAGATAAATAATTCTTCAAACCGCAAGAATAAATAAAACTTTCTAAAAATCTAATTTGATTCCTAATTTAAATAAGTATATTACTTACCTTTAAACTTAATTGCTAACTCAACTTTTCAATTATAATCTATTAATAATAAAATAATGAACACAACTAATAAAGAATCCACAGCAGAACTTAACAATACCGAATCCAATAACAATTATAATAATTTTGCAGAAAACGGTAATATTATTAATTTAAAACAATTAAAACGTAAATTACCGGAAGAACTACAAGCTCAAGCAGAAGAATTAAAAATTGAAAATATTAATTCATTACTTAAACAAGAATTAGTTTTTGCAATTTTGAAAAAATCCGTAGAGCAGGGCGGTTTAATAGTGGGAGAGGGGGTACTTGAAGTACTACCTGACGGATTTGGTTTTTTACGTTCGCCAGAAGTAAACTACTTAGCAGGCCCTGATGATATTTATATTTCTCCTAGTCAGATTCGTCGCTTTGGTCTGCGTACCGGTGATACTGTAGAAGGTCAGATCAGAGCTCCAAAAGCCGGAGAACGTTATTTTGCTTTACTGAAAGTCAATAGAGTAAATTTTGAAGACCCTTCTAAAGCTTATCATCGTGTTCATTTTGATAATTTAACCCCCTTATATCCTGATGAAAAATTAGGATTAGAACTTGAAAATAATAGTAAAGATAGTAAGGATTTTAGTACACGGGTTATTGAACTTGTTGCCCCTATGGGTAAAGGACAACGTGCATTAATAGTAGCACCGCCTCGTACAGGTAAAACCGTATTATTACAAAATATAGCACATGCAATTACAACCAATAATCCGGAAGTATTTTTAATAGTACTGTTAATAGACGAAAGGCCTGAAGAAGTAACCGATATGCAACGTTCCGTGCGTGGGGAGGTTGTTAGCTCTACTTTCGATGAACCGGCAAGTAGGCACGTGCAGCTTGCAGAAATGGTGATCAAAAAAGCAAAGCGTTTAGTAGAACATAAAAAAGACGTGGTAATTTTAGTAGATGCGATAACACGTTTAGCTCGTGCTTATAATACCGTAGTGCCGTCATCAGGTAAAGTATTAACGGGCGGTGTTGATGCTAATGCTCTTCAGAGACCTAAAAGATTTTTCGGAGCAGCAAGAAATATTGAAAACGGCGGTTCGCTTACTATAATCGGTACGGCTTTAATTGAAACCGGTTCTCGTATGGATGAGG
>NZ_AWXL01000014.1:0-38472 GCF_000485845.1 Rickettsia gravesii BWI-1
CGGTTCTCGTATGGATGAGGTAATTTTTGAGGAGTTTAAAGGTACAGGTAATTCCGAGATAGTTCTAGATCGTAAGATTGCCGATAAGCGTATTTATCCGGCTATTGATATAACTAGATCAGGAACTAGAAAAGAAGATTTATTAGTAGATAAAATAATATTAAATAAAATGTGGGTTCTTCGTCGTATTATCGATCCGATGGGTAGCAGTGAAGCAATAGAATTTTTACTCAAAAAACTTGAAAATACTAAAACTAACGGTGAGTTTTTTGAGATGATGAAGAGTCCTGAACGTCCTAAGAACGGTCTATAGTCAATTGATACCTATATTGTGCTTCGTTGTTCGTCGGCTCACTTATTATTATAGGCTTCGCTCCTCACGCCTGTCACAGTATAGGTCTGAATTAACTATAGTATTCTAAAAAAGTATATAAAATCATGAGTATAACACCTGATTATTTAATTGAAAGAAGACAAATAAAATCTCGTTTGTTAATTTGGAAGCTAGCAGCTATTATTTTAATTGCGATCATATTCTTACTAGTCGGTAAAGATTTTGCTCCAAAAGAGGTTTTATCTATGAATAGTAATGAAGACTATATAGCTTCCGTATTAATAGACGAAATAATTCTTGAAGACGAAAAACGTGACAAAAAGCTCAAAAAAATAATCGATGATTCTCATATTAAAGCGTTAATAGTTAATGTAAATTCTCCCGGCGGTACGGTAGTCGGCTCTGAAAAAATTTATAATATTCTGCGTAAAATATCCGCAAAAAAGCCGGTAGTGATAGTTATGGGAACAATAGCTGCAAGCGGTGGTTATTTAATCTCTCTTGGAGGTGATTATATTATCAGCCATAACGGAACTATTACGGGTTCAATCGGTGTAATACTACAAACAGCCGAGGTAACAGAGCTTGCTCAAAAATTGGGGATTAAGTTTAATAATTTCAAATCAGGTGAATTAAAAGCTGTCCCAAATCCTACCGAAAAACTGACGGAAGCAATGCGGGTAGCCATTATGGAAAATATAGAAGATACTTATAATTTCTTCCTTGAACTTGTTTCAGAGAGGCGTAATCTTCCTATAGAAGAAGTAAAAAAGCTCGCAGACGGACGAGTATATTCAGGTCGTCAGGCTTTAAAATTAAAGCTTGTGGATGCTATAGGCTCGGAAGATACTGCATTAAAATGGTTACAGGAAGTTCAGAAAATTAATGTTAATCTACTAGTTAAAGATTATCAATTAAAACCAAAACCAAAATTAATGGACATAATACTTGAAGATTTTGATAGTATAGCACCTAGTTTTTTTAAAAATAGTTTTAATGGAATCAAAGCGATTTTTTAATAATGATTACTAAGAATTATTTAATAGATAAAATACATGATAAGCTGAATTATCTTTCTAAAGAAGATGTTAAAGATTCAGTAGATTTAATTTTAGATTATTTAAACGAATCTCTTAAAGAACAAAAGCGTATCGAAATCAGAAATTTCGGTAATTTCTCTATCCGCAAACGCAAATTTCCTGAAAGCGCAAAATTCTATAATACGGTTTATTACAGAATGCCTAAAAATTTATTTAAGGAGTAAATAAGTTATGGAATGGGCTAAATATAGTACTATAGAGAAGTGGCAAATAATAAAAAGCATGGTACTACATAATAATATTTTTTCCATGGCTCTTCATATTGAAGATTTAGAACTCTTCAAAAAAATATTATCGATAGATGGGAAGCTAATTATTTAAGCACTTAATATAGACTCTTTTATATATCACGATATTATAGGTAATGGGAAATATGATTCTTTTTTTGAAGCATTATATAATTACTTAAATGATAGTAAACCAACAATCATGCCTTTAGTATCTGAATAAGAAAGAATATTATCCTATTGTTGAAGAATTATGTAATGAATCTTTAAAGGAAAAAACATCATCAATAATGATATATTTAGAAAAAGAATCTGATAATCACCCTCTACCTAGATGGGAATATGAAGAAACTTTAGAATTTTATTTAAAAACTAGAAAAAATTATCCAAAATAGAAAGAAGCGAAGATGAACCTAATTTAAATTATGCAGAATTAGATTTAAAATATTATGAAGAATCTTTAGACTATTACTAAAAGGTTATAGGGTAGGGTAATAAAATTTTCCTCTCACTTGACATTATAATAATAGGCAACTATCTTAAGTGTAAAACTAAAACAGGGTATTTATGATAAGATATTTAATAATTTTATTTGCTTCTATAGCTTTAATTGGCTGTACCGGTCAAAAAACTACGAAACCCAAAGAAGTAATAGAGCTTGACGGTGATCCAAGCTATGCAATTATGAAAACAACCGATAGTACTAACAGAAATATAGCTAGCACTACTTCATCTCTTCCGAGCACTCCGGCTAGATAGAAATGCTTGCTATTATTTCTTCTGCTAAAACTCTAAATTTCGAGAAGTTAGCTCCCAAGACGGAGCTGACGACTCCAATGTCCCTTACGTTAACTAATCAACTACTTTCTACACTCCAAAGCTATTCTGAGAATCAATTATCGAAAATAATGAATATAAGTGTAAAACTTGCACTTATAAATAAAGAAAGATTTAAGGATTTTGATAATCAAGAGAGTAAAGCGGCTATTTTTGCTTATGCAGGAGATGTTTTTAATAATATACATATAGAAAAATTAACTAATCATGAATTAAATTTCCTACAATCACATTTGCTTATTATATCAGGACTTTACGGAGTCTTAAAACCGCTAGATACTATTAAGCCGTATAGATTAGAAATGGCAACAAAATTAAATGAAATAAATTTAACAAACTTTTGGCAAGATGAAGTCACTAATTATATTAATAAAATTCTTGCTAAACAGGAAAAGAAATATTTACTCAACCTAGCATCACAAGAATATTCATCTGTAATAAACCCAAATAAACTTAAATATCAATTAGTTAAAGTTCATTTTAAAGAAAATAGGAACGGTAAATTATCAACAATCGGTATAAATGCTAAAAAAGCTCGAGGGGCGATGGTCAAGATTATTGCTAACAATCTAATTGACTCACCTGAGCTACTTAAGAATTTCTCATATTTAGATTATGCATTTAGTACTAAACACTCATCCGATAACGAATTGGTGTTTATTAAGAGTTAAAATAGCAGAGGTGAAATACCAATAGAAATGAAGTTATTAACTTTAATTAAAAAATTAGTAGTTTCTTTACAAAATAGTGGATTTACTTTATAATACATGCCTATTTATTAATAAGTATTTATTATGATAAAAAATCCTAAATCTTCAGCAGTCTCAAAATTTAATCCTATAGCATAGTCACACAATAAAATAATATAGAACCATTAAAAAATGTAAAAAGCTCTATAGATGCCAGTGCAGAAATAGCAACAACTCTTTTAAACTCTTTAGATAGCAAAACAACAAAAAAATTGGGTATGCCACAAGTAACAAGCCTAAAACTTAATACACTAAAAACTTTATTTTTGATAATTATGAATATAAAAATATTCAAGAACATAAAGTGCTGAAAGAAGCCTTAAGCAAATATCATGTTGCATTAAAAGCGAATAAAGAAATTAGCATTTTTATAAGCCCCAAACCATGTGGAAGTAGCAGAAAAATTATTTATAGATATATTATCAAAAGCAAATATAGATTTAAATTTAATATATTCCCAATACGAATTGCAAATTCATAAAGCTTATAACCAATACTTTATTTGAGTTAGTCAATCAGTTTATATCAATGGAGTATGGAGATAAAATTATTAAAAATTTAACACCTCATATAAAGCATTATTACAATATTACATATACGCTCTCTACCATGTTAATTAATAATAATCACCTAGATGCAGCTAAAGAATTGCTTACGGCAGCACTTAGCAATATCACTATAGATGATCAAGTAAATGCCAAAGATATAGGTTGGTACCAGTATAACTTAGGGGTTGTTTATTATAAAACTGGTCAATTAGAACTTGCTATAAAATATTATAATAGTGCAATAGATAGGTTACCTGAAGAGGAAGAAATTATATATAATTTATGGACTATCTATGGTTATTACTCTGATTCAAAAAATATAGAAAATTTACTAAATAAAATGCCTGAAGGTGGCCTTAAAGCTTTACTAAAATTAGGTCGATACTTAAATAATATCACCAATGAAAAATTAGAGACAATGAATTCTAAAAATTTATTACCTTACCACGTTCAAAGGTTTGAGTTTTATAAATATACTGCTAAATATAATGCTCTTTCAGATGAGAGAAAAATTGCACAAAAAATACGTTTAGCAAAGGATTTAAATACAATAACTAAAAAAACTGATATCAATAATACTGATGAGTTACTTGTACTTTCGGTTGCCATTTATACAAAACAATTGGATATAGCACGTAATATATTAAATAACATTCCTAACAACGATATTGCTATTTATAAAAGTTTAAATTTATCTACTTTAGCAGCTTTTCCTGATCCAAATTCTATAATTTATAATGCAAGTACATTAAAAAAAGAAGAAATAACAGAAGTCCTTAATGCTGCCAGCATCTCGCTAATGGCAGAAGATGCAAAAGAATTTGTTTCTAAAAATGCTCAAAAAGTTTTACAAAATGTAGAGAAAGTTTTAGAAGACGCCCCTCAAAATGAAGAAACTTTAGAAATTGGAATAAATGCTGCTAACCAAGCGATGCACCGTCACACTACAATAAAGGTGTATCATTAAGAAAATTAGGTAAATACCAAGCAGCAATTGATAGTTTTGACTTAGCTATTAAGTATCAATCTTATTACGCCGAGAGCTACTTAGAAAAAGCTATTACTTTAGTGCATTTAAATAAACATAAAGAAGCTCAAGAAAATTTTAACTTAGCTCTTAAATATAAACCAAATCTTATAATAAAATATGAAGCAATAATTAACGCTCTAAGAAAACTCGGTAATAATCTTATGGCTGATTATTTGAAAGGAAAATTACAAATACTAAAGCATCATTTATAAATTGAAGTAAATGAAGATTACTTATTGTTAGTGCTGGCAATAATTTTCACTATAGTTAATTACTCATGAGCTACCAAAACCAAAATAATTTTACTCGTGGTTCTCAGATTTTTGCTCATCAGATGAGAATGCTCGGGCAAGGCAGTATTAATGCTTTAATGATTGGCTTGGTATCTGCTGTAGTGTGGTTGATGTTTCGTACATTTCAGAAATTACCTTGGCTGAGTCTTTATTATTTTATTATAGAGTGATATGTACCATTAAAACTTGCTATAGGACAGAATTTTTATCCATTAAAGCAAATAGGAATAAAATTTTATTATATAGAACAAAAAGCGTGGGTTTACCGTAATGCTAAAGAATTTATCCATAAATTTTGGTATGTTACACCGCATTCGTATAATATAAATGAATTTTGAGCGTTTTTATTACATTCCGCATTGCAAGAATCTTTGATTGCTTTTACTATTGGAATATTTATAGTTATTATCTTTTTTACTTACCGAGGTAAGCAAGCGATTATAAGAGATAAGATCAGAGGAGCAGATTTTATAGCAGCGAAATCTTTAGCTAAAAGAAGCTTCTAATATTTGTTTTTCTGGTTTGCCGTTAGTATAAAATAGCGAAAGCAAACATATTCTTATCACTGGAACTACAGGTAGTGGTAAAACCAATATGATAAATGAGCTATTACCTCAGATTAGGAAAGAGCGTGGTAGAGCGATTATTGTTGATTTAACAGGTAGCTTTAATAAGTTTTTTGATCCCAAGTCTGATAAACTGCTTAATCCATTTACAGCAGGGAGTAGGCACTGGCTGCCATGGAGTGACTGCCAAGAGATTTCTGATTTTGATGATATAGCAAGTAGTTTTAGCAGTTATAATACTAAAATTGATGATTTTTTTGCTAAAACTGCTGAATTAGTGTTAGCTGAAGGGTTAAGATTATATCAAGATAGCAAAGATATTAAAAAATTAATTAATGCCATAACTTACTCAAGTAATAAAGAATTTGCCAGGATTTTTAAGGCGACTGCTGTATCCGGTATTATAAGCAGTAGTGCTCCTGAAACATCTGCAAGTATTCAAGCAACTATTAGTAAGAATATTGCCTCATTAAAACATTTAGAGCCTAATGGTAGTTTTAGTATTAGAAAATAGTTTAGCGAAGAAAAAGGTTGGCTGTTTATTACAACTGCTCCTAATCAGAGAGTAACACTTAGACCATTGATTTTTGCATGGATTAGCATAGCAATAAAAGCATTAATGGATAGAAATATCAATAATATTAATCAAAACATGTGGTTTATTATTGATGAGCTACCAGCTTTGCACAAAATATCTTCTTTAGGGGTAGCTTTAGCTGAAGGTAGAAAATATGGTGGTTGCTTTGTTGCTGGTGTGCAGAATATTTATCAGTTAGAAGAAATATATGGTTTTGCAGGGAGTAATTCAATGCTTGATCTATTTGATAGCAAATTCATCTTCCGAGTAAGTGACTGGCAAACAGCTCATAAATCAGCTTTAATACTTGGTGAGCAAGAAATTATTGAAACTCAAGAGAATCTCTCATACGGCGCTAACTCTATGCGTGATGGGGTTAATATGCATCACTTAGAGAGAAGAAAATTGTTAGTAATGCCACCTGAGATAATGAATTTAAAAGATCTTACCTGTTATGTAAAACTTGCTGGTAATTTTCCTATTACTAAATTACCAATGAATCTGCAAACTTGATTTGAATATAAAAAATATAAAAATCATTTTAATAGCACTTTTAAAAGATTTTAATTACTTGATATAGGTGGAAATTACCTTAACACACAAAATCTTATTATAATGCTCCTTAAAATCGCTAATTTACCATTGTGAACTTTATTACTAAGGCAGTATTAAAACATCTGTTTTTAATGTTCCCCTACGGGAAGATATAATAAAGTTGCTTTAGCAACGAATTTTATCAACAAGTATGAGAAGTTATAGAAAAATAAGCATTTGCTCATTTAAACAAATCATTGTGGGCAATGATTTGTGGGCTAGGGGATATATGGTGATCAGTTCAGGTAGTCCGTCCGCCAAAACTCAAAAAATATCACTTGTGGCACTAATTTCCAAAAATAGTACGCTTATAAAGCAAATTACTATGATTTTGAGGGGTAATTTCAAATTTTTGTATCAAAAACACACTATTTCCCAAAACGCACTCAATTTTCTCATTGCCATTTTTTTGTATTTCCATAAGCTTTTGATATAAAACCTTTCATTTTCTTATGGATTTTACTATTACTTTTTGCCTTAAAACCTAGTATCTATAAGGCCTGTAGAGTTTTAGCGGATGGACCAGGTAATATAATTGATGAAATGATACAGTACTATATTGATGAACAGGAAGGTTAACCTGTGAATAATTATCGATTTCTAATCAATTCCACTTTATAAACCCTCAGCTTATAGCTGAGGGTTGTTTAGTTGAATATTTAAAAAATATATCGATGCTAAAATAAATTATTAATAAAGTAAATCCTATCAATAATATTTTTACGATAAAGAGCGAATAAAATCTTTTCCAAGACCAGTGACATTAGAAATGAAAGAAAAATTGCAACCTTGAGATAGCATTTTTCTTGCTATTTCTACTCTTTCTTCAGCTTTTCCTTTTTCAATGCCTTGAATTATGCCTAGTATATAGCTTTCTTTACCTCCAATACACCCACTGGTGCTACTTTGACTATACTATTTAAATATATTACTTTATCTAATAACTTCTGAGCATAAATACATATCTCAAAATTTGTTTGATAACCTTCTATCTTTTTCATTAATGCTTATTAATTATTTTCAATACTTTTTACCTAAATTTTCCAAGTAATCCTATATCTTTTGATTATATATATAACAGCTGTGATTTCTCCATCAACATATGATCCAACAAAAAAGCCAGTTTTTCATACCTACCACTATGCTCGTTCAACAACATTGTTATCAATCTCTATTTTACCATTATCTAAAAACCTCATTACAGAGTTGCCTCATTATTTAGAGAACATAATCAATAGCTCTATTCTTGGCACTTTTTTAAGTAGTATATGATACAATATCTCCTGTTAACTCTGTTGGTTTTATAAAAAAGTTATCTTGTTGAACCGTAAAAACAAATTCATTATTAACAGAACAGTTATTTTATTGTTGTTTATCTTGTATACCAACATCATAATTATTGAGTCTTGTTAAACTATCTATATTAGTACGAGACACATAATACTTATTCACTTTGTAAGTGTGATGTGCACTACCGCCGTATTGTGCTTGCCTATGCATAGTGGTAGAGCGTATTTGAAGTTCAATATTACCTTTATTACTACCACCTGATATGATTAAATGTATTGATTGATAGCCATTATTCTTGGGATATCTAATATAATCAACAAACTGTGATGTTATGGTATTATAATATAGATGAATTAATTTAGACAAATCGTAACATGCTTTTTTATTTGGTACAATTGCTCTAAAAGCAAGAATATCATTAAGTGCTGTAATATGGATATCTTTAACAAGTGTTTTTATCCATATAGAATATGGGGACTTAATTCTGTAGCTTAAGCTCGCTTTTATATTTAGTTTTTTAAATATATTTCTGAATTGATCGTCTATATTGTGAATTGTATTATCTATGTCCGGATATAGCCATTGCATATAATGAAGAATTCTATCACGTTCTTCAGGATATTGAATCTTAAAGCATAAATCTTGTAAAAGATAAGCAAGGTTATGGTGTGCTGTATATGATAAAAGATAAGGGATATAACAATTAGTGATGATCTCTGATATATGCTGAGCATCGGTGTTATTATACTCAAGGTTAAAAATACTCACCTTATATAATAATGGAACAAGCGAAGTTAATACCGCTATTTCCTGTAGTTTGGAATTAATAGTTAATAACAGCTTATGGAAATGAATATATTGCTCAGCATATGGTTTATCGTGAATAGTAGATAATTTATTAATAACATCAACTAGATATATAATATTATTATTAAAATGATTATAATCTTCTAGATTAAGATGTTGTTGTATATTTTCATGTAATAGTACTGCTGTGAATGAGGAAGAATCTAGTTGTAATGCTTTTGTAATGGTATGTATTTGGTCAGGATAGGTTTTATCAGAGCAGTATTGATGGTATAACTCTAAAGCTTGATTAATGCATGAATTATTGGTGATATTTTGATATAACATCATTTACTTAAGCCTCTGTGAGAGAGTTGCAAGATAAAAAATTTTTCACCACACATTTTATCTTGCAACACTCTCAGTACGATTTAATTTTTTGTAATTTGCAGCTATATTAAAGCAATGTGTATATAATTGTCTTGCAACTCTCGGCACTTTGAGATAAGTGGTAATAGTTGAAAAAGATTGTAAAGTTTCTAAAATCATTTTCCGCCCTTTTTTAGGAGATTTAGCTCCTAGCGTTTGTATATTATGTAATCGATCAAATAATTTAATTAATAGCAACTCTTTTTTCTTTTGCTGATATAATATTTTAACTATTTCTGCTGAACTAATTTTTTTATCATTTTTAACTCGTGTTAAATCTTCAACTTGATTAGCAATCTTATGACCAAACTCTTTTACAATCATTTCTTTAGTAAGTAATGTATCTTCAATACAATCGTGCAATATGCTAGTTACTATGATATCTGTTCTAAATAAATAATCAGAAACCATGTATGCTACTTCTAAAGAATGTGAGTAATAGAATTCTCCTGTTTCTCTCTTTTACCTGCCATGATACTTTTTAGCAACATAAATTGCTTTTTTAATTTTATTAAGATCAACCATGTTTTTAGAAATCTTATTAATAAGCATGATCTTCGTTAATAGCCTTTTACTATATCGGCAATTTGATAGATCTGTAATTTTTATTTTATCTAGCTCAAGATCTATACCTTTAGGTTTTAACTGTCCTATAATAGGATCTATAGTTTTTTGATGATTTTCTTGACTTTTTGCCATATATCCATCCTTACTATAATTTTATTTAAGTGTAGCAAGTAAATCGCAATAATCAAGAAAATCATTATTATTAGTTAATGCACAATCATCAAAACCTTATAAGTCTCAACATTATGTATCATAAATCAGATCATCAAGAAGAGGTAACTTAATTGGTATATTACAGACAATAGTAGTACTTTTACCTTTTTCACTTGTTACTTCAATCTCTCCATTTAACTCACCAATTAGACGCTTTACAAAACTTAATCCTGATCCAAGTCTATTATATTGCATAGCAACATCAAATTTATCAATCTTTTCATGAAGATGTTGCCTGATTTCTTGAGACAAACCAACACCAGTATCATGCACCATAAATTGGAATGCCATTTCTCTATTTTGTTGTTCTGATTCTGATAATGCAGGACTAATAGCAAACATATTCACTGTTACCACAACTTTGCCTTCTTTAGTAAATTTAATAGCATTATCTATTAACTGCTCTAATATTGCCCCTATTTGATAAGTATCATTAATTATAGCATTGGTTAAATCATACTGAAAATTACAAGATAAATTTAATCCCTTACATTGAGCTATTGGCATCGCTTTATCAATCATCTTATTTACCAACTGTTTTGGATCAAACTTATTTAAAACTATAGGAGATAATCCAAAATTATTCTGTAAATAACTAAGTATATTATTATAATAATCTAGTAATTCTTCAGCACAACTTACCACACTAGCTAAATAATCCTTTTTTTCAGGATTATCTTCTATTTCATAAAGAGTTGTTACTAATGAAAAAATTCCATTATAATGGAATCTTTAATCTATGTACCATATTTTAAACTACATCTCTTTTAAATAACTCAGATTCTTTCAATTTATTATTTGCTTCTTGTAATTCTAATTTATATTTAATTATATCAGTATAATTTGTGATCGTCGAGTTAATGATATTCTCTTCTTGCTGATATGGTATTAATGTGACAGATATGGGAGATAATTGAAGATCCCAATTTGTTTTAGTAAGATTAGTTGCATTGTACACTTGAATAAAGCCACTTTTTTGTAACTCAAACAGACATTGTCTTATACGTTCTTGACAAGCACCTAAGGACTGCTGAAAGAAGAGGTAGGTTTCCTTAAGTTCATCGATACTATTATTGTGATAGATTTGCAAGCGAAAGACTATTAGAGATAGTAGCTGCCTTGCAGTTTTACTTAATATTTTGCCATTATGCGACGAGAGATCACTCCATTCAGGCGGGATAAAATTACCAACAAAATTATAGAAAATGATTTGATTTTGATCATCAAAATTATGCGTTGCACAATCATTAGTAAAATGCGATGAGTATATAGTAAGCATACGGAGTATTAAGCTAAAATTAGCAGATTAAGAAAAGCTTGATTGTAAGGTGGTGGGCGATAGAGGATTCGAACCTCTGACCTTTACGATGTCAACGTAATGCTCTAACCAACTGAGCTAATCACCCTTATGTAATTTTGGCTTTATCGAATTATGGACCTTATAATATTTACAATTAAGATAAGTGTCAATTGATTAGTTCAAGTTATATATTAAAAAGATTATATTGATAAAAAATAGTTGTATAATATATCAAATTTGATATATTATACATATGACAAAGTGGATTATAAAATCTATCAATAATGCTGCGGAGAAAACAGTACAGAAGCTTACTTATGATCTACAAGCTAATTTTTTACATCTATGTGAACTGCTTATTGAGTTTAGTCTACATAACGTAGGGATGCCCCACACAAAAAATATAGAAGGCAAATTTTGGGAACTATTATTTAGCTATGGATAAAAAAATAGTTATATTGCATACATTTATTAAAAAAACAGAAAAAACTCCTAAAACAGCTATTTCAATAGCTAAAACTTAAGATTAAAGGAAGGTTTTAATGAAAAACTGTGATGAATTTAAAAAAGAGTTTATTATCAAACCCTGAAGTAAAAAAAACTTATGAAGAACGAAAAATGGAATTTGAGATAGCAAGCACTTTAATAAAAGCTCGTCTTGCATCTAATATGACTCAGGCGGATGTTGCTAAAAAAATGTCTACTTCTCAAGCTCAAATAGCAAGAATGGAAAGCGGACATCATATTCCTAATTTCTTAAGCCTTCAAAAATACGCTAAAGCTGTAAATCAAAAAATTAATTTGTTGATTACCCCATAGGATGTACTACTAAATCTATATGTAGTTTTTAACCCTTGTTTTTTTAAAAAATTCATTAATGTACTAGATTTCAAGCTTTATTTCCATTATTTATAATATTTTATTATTTAGTATATAATTTTATGGTGGATTTAAAAACTAAAGCCTTTGATATTTCTCAAAATTTCACTATTTCTCTTGATGGTCCTGCTGCTTCAGGTAAAGGAACTATCGGTTTAATACTGGCCAAGAAATTTTTTCTTAAATATTTTCAGTCAAGTATTGTTTATAGGCAGCTTGCGTTTGACTGTATTAGTCAAAAAATAGATGTCACTGATATAGATGCGGTAATTGCTTTATCTAAAGAATTAAAACTCAACAATAATTTTGACTTAGAGAATGAGAATATAGGAAATATAGCATCGCAAATTGCCGTAATAAGTGAAATTAGAAATAATCTAAACAAATACCTGATTAATCTAGCAAAAACAACACCTAGAATGATTATGGAGGGTAGGGATATAGGCACCGTTGTTGCACCTAACGCCGATTTAAAGATTTTTATAACCGCAAATCCTCAAATTAGGGCTGAAAGACGATATAAGCAGTTGCAAGCAAAAGGAAAAACATGTATACTCGATGAGATTTTACGACAAATAATTTTGCGAGATAAAAGAGATAAAGAGCGAAAAGCTGCACCGTTATTACCGGCTTCAGATGCTTTAATTATCGATACTTCAAAGCTTTCGGCTATGGAAGTCGTAGAAGAAGTAACAAATTATATAAAGAATAAAATAACTTGAAAAAGTGCTAGGTTATTTTATTCGATTTTATGGCGTTGTTGCATGACATAGAACGCTTTTTTTTAGCCATGCAAGAGCATCCAATTTTATTAACCTTTCAAAAAAATTTTATTAGCCTAGGCACTTTAGCTAATATTACGAGAAGAATATGTCAATAAAACTAAAACAACGATTTATTCCACAACTTGCAGCAATGAATCACGAATTTGAAGAAGATTTCTCTAAAATGCTTGAAACCGTTGATACAAGTCATATAAAAGAAAAAACGGTAGTTAAAGGTCAAGTAATCGAAATAAAAAACGATATAATTATTGTTGACGTTGGATTAAAAAATGAAGGTAGAATACCTAAGTCTGAATTTTTAGCTTTACCTGAAGTTGGGGACGTAGTTGAAGTTTTCATCGAGAAAATTGAAGGACGTAATGGCAGAACGATATTGAGCCGTGAAAAAGCAGTTAAAGAAGAATTATGGGGACAACTAGAAACCATGTGTTCCAAGGGCGAATTTGTCGACGGTACGATTTTCGGTCGTGTAAAAGGAGGCTTTACCGTGGATTTATCCGGTGTAGTAGCATTCTTACCGGGAAGCCAAGTTGACGTTAGACCTATTAAAGATCCTACTTCTATAATGAATATCAAGCAACCGTTTAAAATTTTAAGTATGGATAAAAAGCTTGGTAATATAGTAGTTTCAAGAAGAGCTATTTTAGAAGAATCACGTTCCGAAGCTAGAGATGAGATGCTATCTAAAATTAAAGAAGGCATGGTATTAGAAGGAACCGTAAAAAATATTACTGATTACGGTGCGTTTATCGATCTTGGAAGTGTTGACGGTTTATTACATTTAACCGATATTTCTTGGGGAAGAGTTAACCATCCTTCAGAAGTGTTAGAATTTAACCAAAAGGTTAAAGTAATGGTTATTAAGTTTGATGAAAAAACCAAAAGAATATCACTCGGTATAAAACAACTTGATTCTAACCCATGGGAAGCAATTAAAGAAGAATTCCCCGTCGGTAAACAAATGACCGGTAAAGTTACAAATTTTGCTGATTATGGCGTATTTATAGAATTAAAAGACGGACTTGAGGGACTTGTTCATTCCAGTGAAATTAGTTGGTTAAAATCTAATCAAAATCCTAGAAAAACGCTAACTATAGGGCAAGAAGTAGAATTCGTAGTTTTAGAGGTCGATACTGAAAAACATCGTATTTCTTTAAGTATTAAACAATGCCAAGAAAATCCTTTAACAAAGTTCGCTGAAAATAATCCTGTCGGTACTATAATTAAAGCACCGATTAGAAATATTACGGATTTCGGTATTTTTGTTGCACTTGGTAATAATATGGACGGCATGATTCATGAAGGTGATATTAGCTGGGAAGATAAAGGAACGGATTTATTAAAATCATACAAAAAAGGTGACGAAATAGAATGCAAAGTTCTAGCCATTAATATTGAAAAAGAACAAGTTAGTTTAGGTATAAAACAATTGTTGCCGAATCCATATCAAGAAATCAGTGATGAATATAAAAAAGGCACAGTAGTTAAAGCCCTTATAACAGAAGTTAAAGATGAGGGACTCGAAGTATTATTAAACAATAAAGTAGCAGGTTTTATTAAAAGAACTGAACTATCAGATGAAAAAGACGAGCAGAAGCCTGAAATGTTTCAAATAGACGAAGAAATAGAAGCAAAAGTTGTTTCTATCGAGAAATCAACCGGTAGAATTTTATTATCGGTAAAAGCTCATAAAATAGCAGAACGTCAAAAAGCTCTCAAAGCATATGGTTCTAGTGATAATACTACCAATATGGGAGATATACTTGCTAATGCTTTAGAAGATAAGAAGTAATAATCTATAAGTCATTGCGAGGAGAAACTGTAAGTTTCAACGAAGCAATCTCAGGAGTTCTATTCTACTTCATGAGATTGCCACGTCGGTTATTAAAATAACCTCCTCGTAATGACGAAAAACTATTTAATTCATCAATTTCAGGAGAAAATATTAATGTCGTATGTACCGATAGTAATTGAACAAACATCACGCGGTGAACGTGCTTATGATATATATTCAAGATTGTTAAAAGAACGTATAATCTTTGTATGTAGTACTGTTGAAGATCATATGGCAAACTTAATTGTTGCACAATTATTGTTTCTTGAAGCAGAAAATCCTAAAAAAGATATATATATGTATATCAATTCCCCCGGAGGAGTTGTAACCGCAGGTCTTGCGATTTATGACACAATGCAATATATAAAACCTAAAGTGGCTACATTATGCATAGGTCAAGCTTGTTCTATGGGTTCACTTTTACTGTGCGGGGGCGAGAAGAGGATGCGTTATAGTTTACCTCATAGTCGTATTATGATCCATCAACCGTCAGGAGGTTATAAAGGACAAGCTACCGATATAGAAATTCACGCTCAAGAAACCCTAAAAATCAAAAGGTTACTTAACGAATTGTATAGTAAACATACTGGACAAGAGTTAAAACATATTGAAAAAAGTATGGAACGTGATAATTTCATGTCACCGGAAGAAGCAAAAAAATTTGGATTAGTAGATAATATAATATCTTCTAGAGATGCTATGGCATTGTTAGCAAAATAAAGATTAAATTTTATAGATTTAGTTTTATTATTATAGTATAAGAGAATTAATTTGTTATAGTCAAGTCAGTGAGATTTGCACACCAGGAGCGAGGAGTTAAGCCTAACTAATAGGAGAACGACGAGTGACGATGCAGGCGAGTCCAAATCAATTGACTATATTGGGGTCATAGCTCAGTTGGTAGAGTGTTTGAATGGCATTCAAAAGGTCGGGGGTTCGACTCCCCCTGGCTCCACCACCTTACAATCAAGCTTTTCTTAATCTGCTAATTTTAGCTTAATACTCCGTATGCTTACTATATACTCATCGCATTTTACTAATGATTGTGCAACGCATAATTTTGATGATCAAAATCAAATCATTTTCTATAATTTTGTTGGTAATTTTATCCCGCCTGAATGGAGTGATCTCTCGTCGCATAATGGCAAAATATTAAGTAAAACTGCAAGGCAGCTACTATCTCTAGTAGTCTTTCGCTTGCAAATCTATCACAATAATAGTATCGATGAACTTAAGGAAACCTACCTCTTCTTTCAGCAGTCCTTAGGTGCTTGTCAAGAACGTATAAGACAATGTCTGTTTGAGTTACAAAAAAGTGGCTTTATTCAAGTGTACAACGCAACAGTTGTTAAATATGGTATTAAATGCCGTAATACGCCTTGTATTAAGCTGGCTAGAAATTTCTAACCTGCTTCTAATAAAATACCCTCTGAAAATGAAAAAAATTTTAGCTCAACTCCAAAAAACTTTGGGATCAAGCCCAAAGAAATTTTAACTCAACCCCAAAAAAGTTTGGACCACTATATATATAATAATAAAAATATATCTAATAAATCTAGATATAGTGAATCTACAATTTTACAAAATGAAAAAGATAAATGCATTCAAAATGCAAAAAATCAGTTACAACAACAAAAACTCGAAACAAATTCACAATTTAATAGCATAAAACCAGTACACGATGAATAACAAGGCGATAATATTAGTGTATCTAGCACTGATAGCATACCAAGGTAGTACGCAAATTAACACTGCACTACAAGCAGTTATGGATAAAATCTCTAAAAAATATAATTCTACGGAATCAGGTAGTAATAATGCAGCAATGAGTGCTGTTAATCATAAAAGCTGGTTCAAAAGGAAAAAATTAATAGATTTTTATCCATTAAACCAAGAAGATGCTAATTTACTCCAGATAAAATCCAATAGACGATTTGCTCTTGACTCTATCAATACGCTATTTTTAAAGCTTGCAGGAAAATATTCAAATCATCATTTTGGTCATAAGAAAGTGCTAATGGACTATATGGCTAAGGCATTATTTCATGAGCTATGTGAAGAAAATACTAAAATAATAATTGCATGGTTCAGCTTCAATCTGGTAACTTAAATAAAGCTAAAGAGCAATATTTAAATAAGATAGAAAATAGTAGCAATACTAGTAAACAAACTCAATTAAAACGTAAAATAATCGGCGTTTTTGATTCTGATATAGCTTACGAATTACTAAACTCTTGCTGCTTTATTGGTATAGTTGATCATCAATACCAAATAAAACTGCTTAAAAATATTACGCTTTCAGAAAATGCACAAGATAAAATACTACAGCAAGTACAAATGATCTATGGTAGTAGTATTGGGCAGTTACAAATCATATCATTTGCTGAACTTGAAGCAAAGCAGAATAATACTGAAAATGAAACACAAAATTATCTATTGCAGCTCAGTAAAGAATTAAATCCTGATATAATATGGTATAGAGTGCAGAAATTTCTGATTGAACATTATAACAAACATCTTGATTCCAGTGTATTAAATAAATTGGTAGCAGAAGAAGATACGGCTAATAAGAAAATAATCCTTAAATCCACATCAGCTTTCTATGATTACTATCAATATTGCTTCTTTCATTTGTCTGGTCTTGTAACCCTTAGAAAAATTTGCTGTATCAACAAGTCTTAGCACGATAGGTTCAGGGGAGGAGGCATTGTTAGTGCCAGTACCAACTACTACTCCAGTAAGTAATAGCCCTCGTGCAAAACTACCATTAGTAATATAATCCTTAACTTGCTTTTGTATTCTAGAACCAGCTCTTTAAACATAACCAAATTCTCTTTATAGTAGGTGTAGGCTCCATCATTGGGTTTTCTTGTGCAAAATTTTGTTTTTGTAAATCAAGAGGAAGAGCATCATAGAGCAAAGGCTTTTCATTTGTTTTGTTCTCCAATGATTCTAGTTTTTGGTTCACATCATCAATCTTTGACTTACTCTCTAAATACTTATTCTCTATTACAGTTTCTAATTGGTTCTTCATAGTTTTTACTTCGTTTAAAACCTCTTCAGTCTATTTCGCCCTTGGATCTACAGCCCTTTTTACCCCAGAGATTTCCTCTCTGGTTTTGCGTTCTTCTTGTTGTTGTTCTTTATTTGATTGCTCTTCAGAGAAACAATAAAATATCAGGGTGGTAATTACTCCAAAACAAGCAAGTGACATGACAGGCTTTGCTTTTACTAGATCTATAAATGGCAATAGCTGCAATTTTCAATTAGTAAATTGTAAGGAGAATTTACTATTTACTTCATGTTTTTCTTTAATACTTTTTTGGTGATCTATCACTTGTTTTACCAAATTTTTATATTAATAGGTTTAATTGATTTTCATACCACCAGCGATCCAATCTAAATAAAAGCCCAAAATAATACCAATAGCTACTATTGTTCCAGCAAGTCTTAAATTACCTCTTACTACAGCCCAAATTTATGATAAAATAGTTGCTCCTGGTATTCCTATAGTCTTAAGTTTACCAGTAGAAAGACCTCCAATTCTATCTAACTGTTCTGTATTACTAGATACTACTTTCATATCAGCTATTTGCCTCTCTACTTCTTCTGGCAAGGTGGTAAATAATTCCTTCATCACAAATATTGCCCATTCCTTTAAATAAGTCTCATGATAGGTTTTAGATAACACCATCATCCTACGATCAGGCTCTATTGCTGGAATCAATAACCATTTTTCTTCTTTAGTAACCGTCTTTATTATTCTAAGCAGATTAGTAACTGTAAGTAGTAATGTAATAAGCAATAATCTCTTATTTATATTTCACTAATTCCTAAATTGAGTTTTGCTTAAATAAATAATCCATTATTTACCCACCTTTTACCAAGCAGATCAGGATAAAAAGTAGGAGCATGGAGCCACTTCTTGGCTACTAAATAACTCTTAAGCACAAAGTACTCTGATACTTTTTTAAATTTCTTAAACATGCAACAAAGTGTAATACCAGATATAATACAAATCACTCCGAGTTTTGCATTACCACTATTAAGCAAAAATATTCCAGGTACTATAAGTAGTACTACAAACCACTCATCTAAGCTTAATCCTATGTATTTTAGTGGAGGAGATAATGACCAGTATAATCTTTGATTAGAATTGTTCATGTTAACCAGTTGCACCTCCATTACAGCTGATGACATTAACATCCTAATTTTGATATTGCCAATGAAGTTTTTATATCCAAAACAAAAAAAGCTATTATTTACTTTGAAACTGAGTTATTTTGGAGAGAGAATGGGATAGTTATATTTTTAAATTAAATATTAAAGCTTATGAAAAAAATTATACTTATTTTTGGTCATGGTTATATATCACAGTTTCTATTAAAGAAATTGGCTGAGGTTGGGTGGGTTGTTTATTGTACATCTAGGAAAGATGAGCATAAAAATTTATTGGAGTTTAGCAATGTTAAAATTATAAATTATTTTGATCCTAGTTTGATTGAAATAATCAAGTTAACTAATGCCATCTTAAGTTCTGTACCAACTGATGATGAAGTAATTGATCCAGTTTTAGCAAGATATTCAAGAACTATCTCACAAAGAAGATTTCAGTGGGTTGGGTATCTTTCATCAACAGGAGTTTATGGAAATCATGATGGGAAATGGGTTGATGAGGAAACAAAATGTTTACCTAATAATCTAAAATCAAAAATAAGATTATTAGCTGAACAAAAATGGCTAGCACTGTATTTCAAATATAAAATACCAGTGCATATTTTTAGGTTATCTGGAATTTATGGGCCTGGAAGAAATTGCTTAGAAGAAATTAATAATAGTAAAGATTTTACTATTATAAAAAAAGACCAATTCTTTTCAAGAGTTCATGTTGAAGATGTATGTCAAGCTATTATATCTTCGTTAAATTTTCCAACTCCTGGAGAAATATACAATTTGAGTGATGATGAGCCGGCACCGATTAATGTGGTACACCAATTTGGTGCTAAGATTTTGAATAAGCATCAGTTACAAGAAATACCGTTCGAAAATGCTAACCTGTCAAAACAAGCTAAAATGTTTTTTATTGATAACAAAAAAGTAAGCAATGACAAAATTATACAAAATTTAAATATTAAATTGAAATATCCAGATTATCGCATAGGTTTGTTACAAGGATGTTTACCATATTTACATTGATAACACTCAAATATTTACAGTAACTAATCATCAAATAAGTATGCTTGTGCAAAACTATTTTCACTATACTTATTACTGTTGCTGCACTTGCTAGAACATTTCATTAATAGCTTTTTGCATGTATTCTCGAGCAGTATCATTATTATCAAGTCTAGTATAAACTGCTGTTGATTTTGGATCTCTATTATTTAGCAGTTGTCCTATCACATATTGATTTGTTCCTGTCATTTATTTCTAAAGTTACTGGTTTTGATGAGTCTTTTATTCATTCTCTTTCCAAGTCCAAGTAATATAGATCCTTTAGCTCCTGTTAAGATCTATTCAGATTGGCGATTTAAGCTTATTTTTAGGGCAATTTCCTTTTTAGGTATTTTTTTCACACATTAATAATGGCTAAAAACTCTTAAAAACGCCTTTAAAATGGATTTTTGTGTTTTACATTTATTTTACCAATTTTAATTTTGTAATTGCATTTGTAGTTTAGTAATGGGAAAGTTACTGGCAAGTTTGACATAACAACTTAGATCAGGTAAATTCATAATTTCAGAAGGCATTACTAATAATTTTCTCTTTTCTAAATGACTGATATTTACTCCATCTTTGGTAATGGCTGATTCCAATGTGCAAGTCCACCATAAAAGACATATAAGGTGTGGCGGCGCTGATCATATTAAGTATTAACACTGGACATAGAATAATTTAAAGAATTTATTAAAAAATTATGATAAAATTACTGCTGAATCAGCATTGGACAAAATAAGATTTTTAGAAATTTACATTTGAACTAAAGTAAGGGTGCAAATTATGCGATATAAATTAGAATTAAATCTTGAGCAGATGGCAATGATAAGTAAAGCCATATCGATGTGGGAACAAAAGGATATTAAAGATAAAGTGAGGTCATTTTCTATAGATACTAATTCTCGTGAAAATGAAGAGCAGTGGAATATACTAATTCAAAAAGTAATATCTAAATTAGGTACAGAGAATTTGCCAAGTATTACAAAAAGTAAACTTGGTGGTATTGTCAGTGCAATAGGTTTAAAAATATTTAATTGGATTAAGTATATAAAACAAGAGTTACATTATGGTTGTGATTATACTGAACAAATATGTTGGACTAAATATGGTACTATAGATAAGCTAGTAACATTTAAAGCATGGATTGACAATAAAAAATTAACTGTTAGTGATCTTTATAAATTTGCGTGTAATTATTGTCTAGAAGAATATACAAATAATTTATGGCAACAAATACCAGACCAAAATAAGGTAAAACCTTTTTATAATACAAAGATATATGAAGAATATGATTATCATTTTGTAGCATATTGGAAAAGTTACATGGATGGTAATCTTGACATGTTAATTAAATATTTCAAAAGATTTGGTTCTGATTATAAAAAGATCTATGATTTAAATCATAGTGTAGAAGAAAATATGTTTAGATTATCTATACTAAATGCCAATGAGTTAGGGGTTAAGTATTTCTGGAACCGATTAAATGAAGAGGAAAAGGAGAGAAATTTAAAGCAGAGTGTTATATCAGTACTTGAGAAGAGTAATGAACATGATATTACGCTAAAAGATTCATATATAGATATATTTGCTTTTTTAATAGAAGAGATGGGGAAAGAAGAAAGGGCTGGATTATTTCAAGAGTATAAAAATGCCATATTAAGAACGTATTTATTGAATTGGCCATGGGAAGAGTTATTCATGCCTACATTAGAACAAATGTGGTATTATTTTACAGCAGAAGATTATAAGGGATTAATATGCGATATTACTTCAGTAATGTACGAAAATCATAAGTTAAATAATGATATATTAACAAGTAGATATACAGATATATTACATGAAGTATGGTCAAAAAGTCCAGTACGTTTAAAACAAACCGTAAATATGGAACGCGGGGCTTGGAATCGTGTGTTATCTAATCTGTTTGCAATTGAAGATATACAGAGCATAAGTATAATAATTAATGATCAAGACATTGTGAGTATAAGGCAAGAGTTAATTGATCGAGGAGAAAGGAAGTGTTATGATTTAGCTGAAAACGGCAAACATGAATTATTAGAAAAGTTTATACAAGGAGTATTATTAACCGAAATAGAGAGAAGTAGTTTTAAGCAGAAAATATGCGAAAGAAAAATAAATATCTTTTATGATTATATTTGTAAAGATAAATATGAATTAGTAGAGAAGCTTTTAAAGTGGGGATTTAAGACTGAAGAAGAGCAAATGGTTTTTAAGGAAGCAATATGTAAAAAGGGTGCTTTAGAAATTTGTTATGGTTTTATTTATAGTGGTAGACATGAGTTAGCTGAAAAATTTTTTGAGTGGTGGGGTAAAACATCAGAAGAAAAAGTTTTGCTAAAGAAGGATTTTATATATAAGAATGAAGAATGGTATAGTGAAGAGATTGGCCTTATTTGGTGTACTACTGAAGATATACTGGCAGCTAAATACAAATCAGAACAATTTTTAAATTGGTGTTTAGACTCACAAGAAGAAATAAATTTATTTAAAAAAGAAATATTAGGTAAAAAGTTTGCTAAAAAAATATGCGATGGTTTGATATACGAAGATCATTTTAAAGTAGTAGAAAACTTTTTAAAGTGGTGTTTATTATCAACGGATGAAATTAAACAGTTTAAGGCAATGTTGATAAGTGACACATTATGGGAGAAGTGTGACAAATTAATATCAAATGGCGATATAGATCAGGCATCTAGTTTCATAGATTGGTGTTTTAATAAGGAAGAAGAGAAGCAAGAATTTATCAAAAAATTTATGTCACCTAGCTATTCTGAGCATGATCCTATTCGTTTATGTGGTTTATTAATAAAGGCGTCTGGTTATGTTGCAAAGTATGAACTGAAACCAACTGAGGAAGATAAACTAAAAAAGTTTAAGGGTTTTATAAATGTGTGGTTGGAATCTAGTGAAGTGAGAGAGGAATTTAAAAATAAGTTTAAGACATGTGTTTATAACTATTATCAAAATAAGGGAAGAGAGGTTGATGTAGATCATCAGATATTCATAGATTTACTAGAAAATTGGGATCAAGTTAATGAGCAGATTGAGGTAAGCAGTTTAGGGACAGTAAGTGATCTAAGCTTAATTTAAAACCATGGACAATATATGTCAAAACCAGAATTAATTGAATTATTATTAAATACTACACCATATGACGTCAAGCCAGCTAGCTTATCTAATCAGATAGCTAAAAATAAGCCAAAAGGTTTTGCTGAGCATTTTGTTTTGTTATTAGATAATATGCCCAATATACATTCAGTCATAAAACCAGAATTTTTCTTACATTTTTTTCTTGGTTCAGTGTTAACTCTGCCTTATACATCACTAAAGAGTAAGTTAAACGTAGAAGATATACTGTTTAAGATAAAAAAGAACACAAATATCTTAAAGTTAGTTTTTAAGATAAAGGATGGAAGTAGTTACAAACTCAAGTTTTTTCAAATATGTTCTAATACAGATTATATATATGATATGCACAGCTTTAAATCAGAAGGCGCGCAATACACTCACGACGAATTAGCAGAAATAAAAGATAAGCTACAATTATCACAAGATGTACATTATATAACAGGGGGTTATAACATTGCTTTTGACAAAATTAAGGGAGAAACAAAATCTGAAGTTTCTATAAGTTATGAAACAGGGCATAAAGCAATACGAAATATTCCCTCTTCTTTAGGTAGCACTTTTCATAAAGTGAACGCAGGGGTTGATGCAGAATTTGACGGCTTATTTTCTGAATTAAATGATGAAGATGTGTCAACTGTTAAGACAAATACAGAGAATATTTTTAAGCAACTTATTAAAATATATCATGATTATAAAAATATATTAGGTAAATCAGAAGCAGCATATCATGGATTTAGTTATGGATTTTTTGTTTTAAACTACAAGTATAAATATGCACTTGATTGTTATGTTGAAAGAAGATCAGGTAAGGGCTATATGGATTTAATATTGCTATCGCGTATTGATAATAACTCTCCTATTCCAATAATTGTTGAGTTGAAGGCTGAACAATTTAGTGCAGATAGTGCAATAGAGCAAATACATAATCATGGTTATATATATAAATTGCCGAGTGTAAGAACTAGTGCTAGAAATGCTGTGATAGTAGGAGTGAATTATAATCAAAAATTACTTAATCGAGATGATATACATAACTATAGTAAATTGCTACAAGTAATGAGCACTAAAGTTACAAAATACGATAGCAATTTTGTAGTTGAGTTATTAAATAATGTATGGAATGAAGAGCAGAGTACTAGTGATAAAATCATTCAAGATATTAAGAAAAGTTTAGAGTATTTATATTTTACTTCAATAAAGAGTAAAGAGCGTACTAATTTAAGCAGAACATTATTAGGTGAGGTTGCAGCTTGGCAAAATCCTAGTGATGGTACAGTGCATGTAGGTAAATACGTTATTACTTATTTAAAAGAAGATAGTAGTGAAGTAAAAGATAGAGTAATAACACTGGTGTTATTACATAGCGATAAGGATAAGCCTAGCATAATATTAAATATAATTGAAAATACAGGATGGGAGCATATTCAAAGTACACAGAGTAGGGATAGAAGTGAAGAAAACTTAAGAATAGATAAATGGGATAAAATCCCATTATTTAATGAACTAGAAGAAGTAAGTGAAATAATCAAAATTGATGTGATAGTTACTACACAAGCAAACAAACACTTTGAAGTACCTGATGATAGTAAAAAGGGTTATTGTAATGATGTATTAGTTGAAAGAAAAAAACTGTCTTCTATCCCTATAGATCAAATTATTACAATTACTGGTATTAATAAAATAGAAATAAAAGATGTTGATATAAATAAAGTTATAAAAATACTTACAGATAAAGATTATTTGCCGCCAGAGATATATACTGGCAGCGAAACTCCACTAAATGAAAATCAACTATTGAACAAAAAATCAAAGCTTCTTAATAATTGGTTAACCGAGTCATTATTGCCTATTAAGCCATTTATTACGAGTGAGAAAGATTTTCAATCGGTAGTGCAAGGTTTATTTATGGGACAAATTTTTAACCAATGTAAAGTTAACACATTTGCGGAAGCAACAAGTGGTACAGGAAGAGTCGATATTGTTTTAAAATTTATCAATAAAAATAATGAAGAACATGGAACACCAATAATTATCGAATTAAAATATCAGCAATTTAGTAATGCATTGTTAGAGCATGTTCAAGTGCAATTGGAGCAATATAGAGATACTTTGAAAGCTATGACAGATCAGGAAAAGGTGATTTTAGTATCCATGATTTTTAATTTGCAAGGTAGTAATAATGAGCTTATTTATACTGGATTTATGGAATCTAATGTACCTCATACTAGTGTTGCAAGAGATCATGATTTAGATGCTAAAATGGATTTGGATAATACAGCAAGAACACTTGAGGAAGCAACAGAGAGGGGTGATTATAAATATTGGTTACAAGCACATGATCTAACGGATATTGCAAGGATAAAGTATGGTTACACAGCTACTTCAACTGATACAGAGCTTGTAATAATTCCTAAAGATGCTTTAAGTGCTCAGTTACAACAGTTTACACGTGAACGTGAATTACATGCAATACAAGATAATGCTAAATCCTTAATACTTATTATAAATTTAAATAATAGTCACTGGGTTACGTTAGTGGTGAGGTGGAAAGATGATAAATATCAAGGGTATTACGTAGATTCATTAGGTAATACTATAGACAGCGATATAAATACACAACTAACAAGAAAACAAGTTCATGTTCATGATTTAAGTATTAAACAGCAAACTGATGGTTATAATTGTGGCTTATGGGCACTAGAAAATACAGTGACTTTAGTTGAGATGATAAGAAAAAATAAAGACATAAAATGGGCTGAAGAGCAATTACAGAATAATAATAGGAACGAAGAATATTTTAAGTATTTGAGGGATACCCTAACACAAACACTAAATCGAGATCCACAAAGGCAAGATAACATGCACAGTATATTACTTCAAGAAGATATAAATTTAATAGAAAGTCCTCTTAAAAGGATTCATTCTGAAGTTGTTGAAGGTATAGCAAATAAGTGTCTAAAGCTTAGTAGTGATCGCAAAAAAAGAGAAACTGAAGTTTGTAAGATAGGATGGGAGGATGTAGATAAGTTTAATTTAGCGCAGGGAGATAAAAGGGATATAGATAAAATTAAGATAGATAGTGATAAGTTTTTAAAGTCTATAAAAATAACCAAAGATAATGAAAAAAGAGAGCAGCTAATTCAATTAGCTGATGAGATAGGAAGTAGTTTTTATGTAGCAGATGGACAAAGAATTACAGGACATAGTACAAATCTAGTTCAGAATATCATTCGTAATCAAAAGATTATCAATCCTTTAAACAAAGCAGCTAAAATTTCTAATAAGATTTCAAGTGTAGAAATAGGTAAAAACATTATAGCTGATTTGTTAAACGGTGATTTAGAAGATGTAGCAGTCAATGTGGGTTTCTTAATAGGCGGTGAAGCCTCAGCTAAACTCGGACTAAAAGCATTAACAACAGGAGTTAAATTAGTTTCAGAAGGAAAAGTAGTATTAGGTAGGCTATTAAAGGCATCTGCTCCTTTTCTCTCTAGTGGGACATCAGCTTTTATTGTATATGATTTGGTAAGTCAAATAAAAGAATATCAAGCAGGAAACAAAGATGCACTGATAGGTATAATAGGAGATAGTGCTTTTTTAGCTATAGATGTTACTGAAATTAGCCTAGAAGTTGGTGCAGTTTTTTTATTGGAATTGGAAGGTGCATTAGCAGTAATGGGACCTATTGGAGAGCTGTTAGGTGGCATTATATTTATTGGTACCGATATTTACTTTGCGGTAAAAAAGGTTGATATAATTGATCACACTATTCATTTAACTGGATGGGAAAAGTTTAAGGAAGGGTGGCGAGCTTTTTTACATATGAATCCTGAAGATTATATACAAGATCTGATGGAACAAAAACAAATTAATAATCAGCTGGTAAAGCAAGCAGTTGATTTTTTAAAGCAAAATACTAATATTCAGAAATATGTTTTTCCTACTGCAAAGTCAGTTATAGATTTTTGCCACAATGTAATAGAAATAAAGACAACGACTATATGCAGTCGTTCACCTATGCCTATTTGTGTTCCAAAAGAACACAGAGTTCCACGTCAGGAGTGTACGCGTAAGATTCAAATAGACCTAAATAGTACAGTGTTACTTGATAAAAAAGTCACACGTATAAAATGGAGTAGATCAAGTCCTGATAGTGTTGACAACACAGAATTATTTTGTTTGCCAATTGGAGATTATCAAGAAGTGCCAAGTGATGGTGCATATGTATGTGATAATGCTATTGGTGTCGAATATAAAAATAATAGGACAGGCAATTACACTTTAATTAGCACAGGAGCAGGTGAAGATAAAGTAAAAGGATTTATTAACAGCCCTAATATTTTTGTAATAGGAGATGGCAAGAAGTCGTTAATAGGAGGTGATCATGATGATATTTTTATATTAAGTGGTGATATTATGAACAGTACTATTAATGGAGGTCCAGGAAATAATCAAATAAATTTAGAGAATTTTGCTTTAAATACGGATGTGATAAAGGTAACACTAGGGCAATATTTACAATACCAAAGTTCTAAGATTGATTTATACTCGGTCAACCAAATAATAGGCAGGAAAAATAAGGTAGATATTATAAAGTGTAACAATGATACTAGATATGTTAATAGTCAAGGTGGTGCTGATGATGCTGAACAGGTAGATATAATTCTGATTCCAAGTTTAGATTATTCAAATGCTAGTATGACTATTGAGATAGAGGCAAATACTAAAATAATCAATGGTGCACAGAATGGAACATTCCTATATAACAATAGGGCTAAAAATGGTAAGATTACTATTGATATATTTGATGCAGAGCAAAGTCAACATAATATCTTGTTTAGTGCTAAAAAATTATCTGATATTCAAGAAATTCAAGTTTATACTATTAATACAACAGGTATCCCATTTGCACGTCAACTTGAACAATATATTACAATTATATTCACCCCAAAACAGGACAATTCTAGTTTAAATGTTACTGTAATTCAGAACTTTAACGCTAGTAGTATTTTTTATTTATCAGATAAAGCTATATTTAAATTAGATAGTTATAATAAATTATATGGCTATCAGAGTACTAATAAATCTGTAGATAATATTATTGAAAATTATCCTGATATAACAAAGCGTTTAAATATGCATTTAGTTGTGTATTCATCACCAACTAATGATACTGTATATATAGGAAATAAAGATCATGCTATACTCTACAATGATGCTAATGCTCATAGTAGTCATTTATTAGGTGTGGGAGGGGAAAATATATATGTTATTAAATATAATAGTGTAGATGACATGAAACAGGGTGATGTTTATAGGTCACTTCCGCCTGTAAATATATACGGTTTAAATTCAAATCAAACAAATACTTTAGATTTAAGAAAGTTATCTAAGCAGGTAGAACAAGAGTACAATGCTGAGTTAACACTAACTCCTATTAAGAGAGGGCAAGATATAATTATTAGTGTAAATGCAACAAACTTATATCCTATATCAATCATTTTAAAAGATGTAGTAATTAATGATCATTATCGTGGAAATTTAGTGATAATAAAGAACACTATACCTATGGCAATTGTAATGGATAGTAATAAACAATTGGCTCTAGACCCAAAACCCTTATATTTTCATTCTAAGCATCAAGTGATTGTAATTACTCCAAAAGATGTGGCATATGGTAATACTATAATATTTACTGAGCAGTTGAAAAAACATTATTTTTGCTACCAAAATGATACTGTAATTGTTAATACTATCAGCTCTAATAACAACTCTGATATTATACATAATATAATATTGCATAGATTTTATCAAGAACCTATAATGCAGAGCTTGCATATTAAATTTGTTACTAATCGTACTGTTAATCATGAAATATCTTTAGGCAAGATAAACACTAACATTATCTCTTGTGGTCAGTTACAAAATACACTATATAACGATGTATTAGATCAAGTACTTTCTGGGCAATATTATAATCCTCAAGACCATCATCATATTAGGCATCGCAATAGTAAAATACTATCTTATATCAATAAACTATTAATGGAGTTAGATCATAAAGTAATAAATGCTGTAAAATATTTAGCAAAATGTGATGTTATAACAGGTACTGGAGATCGTTATTTAGTTTCAAAACAAATAATATATAATGATCAAAGTCAAGCTACAAAAGCTTTAATGTATTTAATAGTAATAGACTACTATAAAAAATTAACACGGTTAGTAGCACGTGAACATCATTCAGATCATGAGTTAATAAAGATAGCAATAGCAACAAGTCAATCCTTTAAAGTTGATCCAGGATTTGTACAAAGTTTGATCACAAAGATTCAAGTAGGCACAAGCGTTTTTGTAGATTATATTAATAGAGAACAGTATGAATTACAAAAAGTTCTACAGAATGGTATATTAAACAATAATATTTATCTTAATCGAACTCATCGTGCCGTTGACTCGTTTGAGGAAATTCAAGTAATGAAGCAACACGCTGAAATTGAAACACAAGATCAATATGTGGCTAGTAATGCAAGTAGTTTGTCATCTCCAATAAATAATATTGTTTATTGGCTCAAAGAAATAGGGTACGAATTACTGTCTACTATAGTAAAGCCATTATATTATTCACAAGGTGCATGTAGTCCAAATAATCAAGCACAACAAGCTAAAGGTCCAACAAAATATGATGATGAAATCTATTATGATGCACAGGAAAACTTGGTTGAAGCGGCAGTAAAACAAGTACCTGTTGTTATTGAAGAACTAATGGATGATGAGTATCATAATACATTAGAAAGTTTACCTCAAGTAATCAAACCTATTGTCTCAAATACAAAAGAAAAGATAAAAATTGGTAAAACAATATCAGTAAATCATTCTACAACAGAATTGCAAGTAACTTCTGATATAGTAGGCAAATCAATGTTAGTTAATGATAAGACTGGAAATTACTCTGGTTGTATCAGAACCTATGATAGCGATAATAATAGTCCAAAACTACTTTTAATTCATGAAAAAATTAGTAATACTCAGGTTATTCAAGATCTAGAATGGTGTGAATCATTAATGCTTGCTGATGTCATTACTAGATCGATTACAGGAGAAAAGTATAAACAAACGATACCCTTATCTCCAATGCAAGAAAGAGCAATAGAAATACATCAGATAGAACAAAAAGTACATGAAGGATTACAAAAGATGATAGCTCTTTTTGGAGATTATGATAGCGAAGATCAGGATGTTCAAGATATTGAACAACCGTTTTGTTTTGAAGATTTAGATGACGGACATGGTGTGTATTTATATAGAGAGCAATATCTTAAAGATATTAGATATTTGTTTGACACTGAGGACTTATTGATGTGTTAATAGGATATTTCGTCCAAAAAAGACAAACAGATACCCTTCCGAACAAAGCCGGTAAAAATACTCTTTATGGTTTAAAAGATTTCTCTTTTAGTTTTATTGAGCTACCTGAATTTCCTATTGATAATATAGAGGTTAAAGACCATTATAGACAAATGGTGTGATTTCTTTAAATATGCTGCCAAAACAAGTGAAGCAGATTTACAAAAGATTCAAATGAACCAATAAATAAAAAAACAATTTTATACTTGTTTCTATTGGATTGCACTTGGCCTGTATGTTTTGATTTTGAGAACATAAAAAGAACTGTGTCAAATCAAAGAAAGTTATAAAGTAAAAACAAAAAGAAAAGGAGATTTGACATGAGTAAAGATAGAAAATTAGCAAAATTAGAAAAACAAGATCAAGACAAGCCATTCTTTATATTTCCTTCTCTAATTCACTAGTTGTTTTTCTAAAATCTTATTCTTCCCGACTTACGCAAGAAAGTGTTGAAAGATGGAAAAATAAGATATGAAAGAACCCTAGGGCTGGGGGAGATAGTTTTTCGAGGAGATCTGTTATGCCTATTGGTTTTTGTTATGCTATAAATATATTATTGCATACTTTTTATATAAGTACCTATTATGTACATACGTCGTAAAAAAACACCAAACAATCCAAGGCAATCAATACAAGTGGTTAAAAGATATCGCTGATAGCAAAGGCAACATCAAGCAGCGTATTGTTCGACATTTAGGTGAGTATTCTTCTACGACACAGAAGAAGCAAAATTGGTTACATTAGCAGAGAATTTAATTGTAAAGATTAAAGCTGAACGTGCAGAAGCTTCCAGGCAAGTGAGTCTTTTTACTGATGATGATTCAGTTGGCAAAAGAGGTCGACCAGTCAAAAAACAACTATCTGATATTATTCCTGTTAATGCAAGTTAAATTGCAGTAGTTGACATTTGATCTTACATTTAATAAAAAATAACGTATTAAAAATACAGATAAAAAAATGGAAGGTCACAATGAATTTACATCAAAAAATAATAAAGCCAAAATTAAGTTTACTTGAATTAGCTAAGAGCCTTGGTAGCATATCATCAGCATGTAAAGCCATGGGATATAGTAGAGATAGTTATTACAGATTTAAAGAATGTATGAAACTGGTGGCGAAGAAGCATTGTATGAAATTAGTCGAAGAAAGCCAATAATAGCGAATAGAGTTGATCCAGTGATAGAGAAAGCAGTAATGGATATAGCCCAATAGAATATCCAGCATATGGTCAGCTAAGAGTATCAAATGAGCTTAAAAAGACTGGTATTCTTGTATCACCTGGAGGCGTGAGATCAATTTGGTTACGTAATGATTTAAACAATATCAGTAAAAGGCTTAAAGCATTAGAAGCAAAGATGGCTCAGGATGGTATTGTTCTTACTGAAGCTCAATTACAAGTGCTAGAGAAGCGTCGTAATGAAAAAGAAGCTCATGGAGAAATTGAGACTCAGCATCCAGGTTATTTAGGATGTCAGGATACGTACTATGTAGGAAATTTAAAGGGATAGGTAAGGTTTATTCTCAGGTATTTATTGATAGCTATACTAGGGGTAGCGGATGCTAAACTATATACTGATAAAGCAGCTATTACTGCTGGTGATATGCTTAATGACCGTGTGTTACCATGGTACAAGACCAAAGGGATACCAATACTTCGTATTCTTACAGATCGTGGGTCAGAATATAAGGGAAATATAGAAGAGCATCACGCTTTTGAGTTATTTCTTAGCATAGAAGATATAGAACATACTACAACTAAGGCATATTCTCCCCAAACAAACGGTATGTGTGAGCGTTTTAATAAAACAATGAAACAAGAATTCTTTGATGCAGCTATGCGTAAAAAGATTTATACTGAACTTGACGATTTACAATTAGATCTTGATATTTGGTTAGAGCATTTCAATAATGAGCGACCACATTCAGGAAAATATTGTTATGAGAAAACTCCTATGCAAACTTTTCAAGATAGTAAGAAATTAGCTGTTGAAAAGAATAATGAAATCTTGTATCTTGAATACTCCTCTGACAGTCAAAATTTAACTGACAATCAGGTGCAAAATTTATAGTGTCTGTAAGATCAAATCTTGACTTCTACACAAATTTATCGTGAATTTATTTGTTACCCGTTGAAAATGGGCAACATATCCATATAAGACTCTAGATTATTTACCCTTAGAAAGAGCATAAATAAAAGATTCTTCAAGACCAGTTACAGAAGAAATAAATGATATATCCGCACCTTTAGCTAACATATTTTTTGCAACCTCAGCTTTACCTTTAGCTTCTCCTATTTGAATGCCTTCAGCTTTACCTTGTTGAATACCTTGGATTATGCCATGCTGTATTCCTTCATCTATGTATTTTTCAGCTATCGTTCTCATAATATTATCTCTCTCTTCTATTGACAAATGTTTTTCTATGATTCGCTCTAACTCTTGCTGCTTATCTTCAGATACCTTAGCGTCAGTGTACCATAAAAACGACCTTAAGTAAATATATCCTAATTCCTTATCCATTACTATGGTACCATGAAACCTACTTAAAAATTCATCCCATAACTTCAGCATATCCCTTTGATATGCATGTTTGAGAAAGTATTCCAGCATCCCAAGATGTTTCTTCTTCTCTATCTCATCATCAGATTGATTCTGTAAATCTACTAATCGATAATCCTCCACCATTAATCTTTTCGCTTGATCTGGTCTATCAAATAACTCCCATAAATTCCTTGGCACGCTATATACTTCAGAACCATTATATATTAACAATGGACATATTAATGGCAATATATCTCTTTCCTTCGCATGACGCTTACACAATAATAGCATATATTTCCATAATCTTAATGCCATCCAGTAATCACAAGTAGATTGCGCTTCTATCAATACATATACAAAAGCCTCCTCATTATCCTTGGTTCTTACAGAATAAATTATGTCACTATATTTCCTCTTTAAATCATCCTCTACAAATGATTCTTTCTCCACTGTGATTTCTTTTAAGTTTATTAAATCCTTAAATTCTGTTGGCAAATAATAATCTAAAAATTCCTGTGCTGCTATCTTCTGAGTCAAGATTTTCTTCACCAACGCATCATGCTTTAATTTCTTTACCATTATACTCTTATCCCTTGATTTAGTCGCACCTCAGAGCCTTTATTTATCTGGGCTTTTATCACTTTACCTATTTCTGAACCTGGACTTATATACTGCATTACTTGTTTGTCTTTTCCTATAGACGCTAAATAATCCTCTGACACAGGATGACTCTTCCCCTTAAAATCTTCAACTAATATATCACATAATCTTCTATTACCAAGATTATAATTAGGATCAAACTTATTCTTCATGATTTGCAGATCTTTTTGTATCTTGTGCTCTATTGCCTTAGTGTAAGCCTGCTTGCTATAACTTATTAAGGAGTTTATACCTTTATCTTTATGCATTTGCAGTGCTGTGCTGATATCTTCTTTACTGCCAAATCTTGCTAATGCTTTTATTGCATCTTGCACTTCTTGTAATATGTGATCGGGATCGCCCGTTTTAATACTAGTAATGTGACTGATATCACTAATATGACTAGTACCTGCCTGTTGCAAATTTATCTTTCTTGTTAATTTTGCTATTTCAGGCTCTATGAGTTTTCTTACTACTTGAGGTCCATTGCTTTTTAACACATCATTAAAACTCCTTTATCGGGTGGCATTACTACTGATACTACTGCTCCACTAGTTATCAACTCATCCTTATCCTTTATTACAGTATTAAGCGTTACTGCTTCTTTACCATCATTATCTGATGCAATGATAATTCTTTCTCCATTGACAGTATTATAGTTCTTAATATTATTTACTCCCAAACTACAAAGTATTTTTCCTTCTATACCAGATTCCTTAATACTTAAGGCGCTCTCTAACCTCTCTGCTATAATCGTTGCATTACTGATTGAATTGCTAACTTGTTTATTAATTGCTTCAGCTCTTTCACTAATTTCTACAAAAGAACCCCTTATCGTGCCAAATGAACGTTTATTAACTTCTATATCTGCTTTATTAGCTGTTTCTTTGTTTAAGTAAATAGATTGACCACCTGTAATATTTCCTTTTTTATCTCTCGCAAAAGCAGCAGGATAATATTGCTTACTATCCCACATTTCATTCGTTCTAATGTCCTTGCCTAATTTTTCCAACACAGATTCAAGCTTGCGATACTTATTTAAATACTGCTTTGCTATATCACCATCCATAGTTTTGGTAATAAGAAAAACCCGTCAATATCAAGAGTTATGAACTATAAATTAGTATGTGAGACAAAGGAAAAAAGTAGGGTAAAATTGAATGTTTGAATGGCATTCAAAAGGTCGGGGGTTCGACTCCCCCTGGCTCCACTATGTCTTATTGCTATTTCAATTTATAAATACTTCACACAGTAAACATATTATAAACTAAGGACTTTTTGCTTTTTAAAAAAAGTTAGATAATATTCAATCTTATCATAATTCCTTTTTAGATTAGTTTTAACTTACTTAGTGAATTAATAAGAGGCTATAAAATGCATAAAGTAATTACACAATTATCAGAAATTAAATTAATTGGTATTACAGCCTGCACCTCAAACGTTGCAGAAATGAACGCTGATACTGCAAAAACAGGAATAACAATGCAGCGATTTTTTGCAGACAAGCTACAAGACAAAATCCTAAATAGAAAAACTCCGAAAAAAGTTTTTTCAGTTTATACAAATTATGAGAGTGATGCTAACGGGGAATATACTTACTTTCTTGGAGAAGAAGTTACTTCTTTTGAGAATATAGATAAAGAATTTTCAACTCTTACTATTCCAGTACAAACTTATGCAAAATTTACATCCGATCCTGATCAAATGCCTAAAGTTGTTATTGATATGTGGCAAAAAATATGGCATATGTATGCGGCAATGTTAAGAGGAGAAAGAGCTTACATAGCTGACTTTGAAATATATGATGAAAGAAGTAGTGATCCACATAATGCAATAGTTGATATTTATATTGGCATTAAATTAAACTAGGCTATATGCTTTATCGGCAAGTTTTAAAAATAACTCATTTTCTATTCCATCCTCAAGATTCCAACAGATAGCTAAAATAAGCTGGACAAAATACCAGCTTCTAACCTCCTGTAATTTAAAGTCCAAATAATTTGCTGCAAATTCTGTGTCTTGCTTAGTATTCATGGCAAAAATCCATACTTCATTTATAGGATATCCAATTACTCCTTTAGGATCAATGACTACCCATTGCTTATCATTTTGTCATATATTCTCATGATGTAAATCACCGTAAAGTAAAATTTGAGGTTCAGGATTTTGAAGAAGTTTATCTCTCAATTTTCTTGCCTTTTGTAAGTAAGTTTTAGGCAAATCCCATTCTTTGTCCAAAGCTTTCAGCTGATCCTTGATATTAGGGAATTGGTGCATTTTTGGTATAGATGCTCTGTGCAGCTTGCTCATAACAGAACAAGCTATAGCAATTTTGTTATCTAATGAATATTCTTTTAAGGAAATACCGGATACCGCTCTCTCAAGTAATAAAACATTATCTTTTTGGGCTAGAATAGTTGCAGCATCAAACCCTGAAAAAACTTTTAAAGCTTCCGCTTCGTTTGTTAGGTCTTTAGCAACACAGCTTAGTTTCAATATAATAGGCTTATTATTTTGATACCCTGATAGAACATAATTAAAAGATAAATTATCTATAGGTTTAAACTTAGATAGGTTCCATTCTCTAGCTAATTCTGCTACAACTTCAGGTAATTTTTCAAGCTAGATTTCCCCTTGCTCTTTATATATACTAAATTATATTATTTCTAAATCTATCCATATTATAGATTATATATGAATATACATTTCGAGAAAGCTAATTTAACTCATAAAGAAATTATTTTTAATTGGTTAGAAGAGCCTCATATAAAAGAATTTTGGGATAATAGTCAAGAACATAAGAATGACATTTTGAATTTTATTACCGGCAGAAAACAGCATTATTTTCACAGGACAACTAATTATTGGATTGGTTTTATAAATAATGAACCGTTTTGTTTTATATTATCGGATAGCCTTGAAAAAGACCACAAATTTATCTGATATTCAACGAAAATATTTGTCTAAATCAGATCATACGATAACTCTTGATTTCGGTATAGGTAATAAAAACTTCTTAGGCCAAGGGCTTACTAGCTCTACTTTAGCAGCTTTTATAAAATTTTACCACAAATATATTGATCCACTAAGCGATACTTTCTTTATTGATCCTGATGAAAATAATCCGCGAGCTATACATGTTTATGGTAAAGCCGGCTTTAAACAGGTCGGAGAATATAAAGCTCAAAGCGGGGCATTTAAAGGTAATACAAGTTATTTAATGATAAGAAATATATTAACATAAGCTTTACCCCACTTTCTACTTCTCATTTTTTGCTTTTTTTTAAAATGGCTAGAAATGCCACATATAAAACTATGGTGGGATAAGGATATAGAATGGGGTTTAGAATTGATCGAACAAAAATACTCAAGCTATGTTAGAGGGTATAAGCTAGAAAATAATGAGCCTAAAAATAACGCTTACATTATAGAAGCAGACCGTACTTCTATAGGATACATCCAAATTTACAATGCTTATGATTTTGAGCATTCAGACCCATTAATAAACTTACCTTCAAAACTTGCAGCACTTGATTATTTCTTTAATGCTTAGGTTCTGTGGACAATTGAATAGAATAATCATAATTATGACTCTTTTTTGCTGCAAATTATAAGTTTTTTTGAAATATGAATAACTATTCCTTCAAAAATCTTATTAATTTTCGCTAAAAAATACTTCAAAATAAAAAATCAATTAGAAATCTTCACAGAACCTAGATATATTAATATAGATTAAGTGTAAAAAGAATTAGTGAGAAAATGCTAAAAGATCAGAATTTAAATATAGAAAGAAAGCAAGACCATATTGAAATTAATCTTACGAAAAACGTTGAATCTACACTTAAAAGCGGTTTTGAATCTATTCAATTTATTCACAATGCATTACCGGAAATTAACTACGATAGCGTAAATACAACTACTACTTTCCTCGGAAAATCTTTACAAGCACCTATCCTAATTTCTAGTATGACCGGAGGCACGACTAGAGCTAGAGATATTAACTATAGACTTGCACAGGTCGCTCAAAAAGCCGGTATTGCTATGGGGCTTGGCTCTATGCGGGTTTTGTTAACGGAACCGGATACAATCAAGACATTTGCAGTAAGGCATATAGCTCCCGATATCCCTTTACTAGCCAATATCGGTGCAGTACAGCTTAATTACGGAGTGACACCTAAAGAATGTCAGTATTTAGTGGATGCTATTAAAGCCGATGCTTTAATTTTACACTTAAACGTGTTACAGGAACTGACTCAGCCGGAAGGTAATAGAAACTGGGAAAAGCTGTTACCTAAGATAAGAGAAGTGGTTAATTACCTCTCTATTCCGGTAATTGTTAAGGAAGTAGGATACGGTTTATCTAAAAAAGTTGCTGAGAGTCTTATTGACGCAGGGGTTAAGGTTCTTGATATTGCAGGGAGCGGTGGGACATCTTGGAGTCAAGTAGAGGCTTATCGTGCTACAAATTCGTTACAAAACCGTATAGCTAGTAGTTTTATTAACTGGGGAATCCCGACTTTAGATTCTCTAAAAATGGTGCGGGAAGTTTCAAAAGATATTCCGATTATTACCAGTGGCGGG
>NZ_AWXL01000015.1:0-23479 GCF_000485845.1 Rickettsia gravesii BWI-1
GTATAGGAGCTAATATTTTTGGACTTGCCGGTCAATTTTTAAAAGCGGCAGATACTTCTGAAAGCTTGCTTTCCGAAGAGATACAATTGATAATCGAGCAGCTTAAAATTACCATGCTATGCACCGGATCACGCACTTTAAAAGATTTAGCAAAAGCAGAGATTAGGTTGTAGTAAAATTTATATTCATAATATATTGGCACCAAATTCAAGAATAACTCTTTCGGCCTTATAATCACTCATTTGAACAAGTTTAACTTCTTCAAGATAATTACCTTTGGTAAACTCGTTAATGACTTTCCGCCAAAATATTAATGCCGGTTTATTTTCAGGAATAACTGCAACTTCCCATAATCCTTTATGCATTTGCCAAATTTGCTTAGCTACTTGTCTACCAACTCCTTTATTTTGAAATCTTGCTATAATAAAAAATTCCCCCACATTCCAATCGATTTTATAATGCGTTCCAACCTTATTAAGCAATATAAAACCTGCTATTTCGTCATTTACTTTAATTCAATAGACTTTCCTATCCGTTTCTATAAAATATTTTTTGTAATCATCAGCTTCATATAAACCATCTCTTGGCAATGTCCAATCATATTCATCTGATTCAAACCCACAATAACGCGATATATCATATATATAAAACCATGCCATATTTTGGATTAGAGGGTAATCAACAACGGTTGCAGTGGTTAAACGTATATTCTTTACAGATTCATTCTTCATAACTCTTTTCTTAAATATAATTTAGCCATTTCTCCGGAATTATGATAACCTAGCACTTCATAAAATATATGCGTACTGTCTTTAGCACGTCGATAACCAGAAGTAAGATCAACGATTACGGGGCTATATTTTTTTGCTATTTCTTCTAAATATTCCATAAGCTTTTTACCTATTTGCTTTCCCCGATAATTCTCATCAATAACTAAAGCTTCAATATGAATTCTAGTTTTATCTAAAACGAAAAGCAGCGATTTAGACCAAGCAATAAATCCAACTATTTTATTATCTAAACTAACTAAAGCAACACCATACCCCTCACGATTTATAAAATTCTTAAAACGTGCTGTTAATTCTTCTGAACTAGAAGGATAGCCAAGTTGAACCATCAAAGGTAAAATATTTGTAATATTATTAGGAGTTGCTAAACTAATATTTACACTACTCATAATTATCCTTTTTCTCTTCGTTTCTTTAACCTAGCTAAATCTTTTGGACTAGGTAAATAGCTTTTTAATTTCGTAGGTAATTTCTTCGGTTAATTTAAATTGTGCTATTCCTATAGGTTTTTGCAAGCTTTCTATAGCGTATTCTACTGTAATATTTCGTTTTTCTTCACATAGAATTATTCCAATTGTAGGATTATCAGTTTCATCTTTAATTTTATGATCTACTAAATTTAAATAAAAATTTAGTTTTTCTGCATATTCCGGTTTAAATTTAACTGTTTTTAATTCAATAACAACATAGCATTTAAGTTTAACATGATAAAAAACTAAATATAAGTAATAATCCTCTCCTTCTAATTCTATATGGTATTGATACCTATAAATGCAAAATTTTGACCGAGTTCTAATAAAAAAATCCTTAATATTATCTATTAGCTTATTTTCTAGTTCTCGTTCTAAAATATTTTCTTTAATATCTAGAAATTCTAAATTATAAGGATTTTTTATAATTGATTTTGCTAAATCAGACTGCATTGCCGGTAAAGTATGTCCAAAATTATTTATACTTTTTCCTGATCTTGCGTATAAATTGCTTTTAATTTGCAAGGTTAGTACGTTACATGACCAACCGTTTTCTATAGTTTTTTGTGCATACCAAAGCCTTTCAGTATGATTTTTAACTTTTGAGAAATGACTATATTGATATCCCCAGGGAATTTCTCCAACAAGCTGTTGGAGGATTTGTTCATCGTTATATTCTTCAGCAAACTACCTCATATAAGAAATATTTTGATAAGATAATCTTTTCATTTCAGGAAATTCTTTTAATAAGTCTTTAGAAAAATTTTCTATAACTTTTGCTCCCCACTTCTCAAGCTTTTGACGTTTAATTATTTGAAAACCAATATTCCAATATAGTTTTATCAATTCTTTATTTACGCTTAAATGTGCACGAATTCGTGTTTGCTTGATTTCTAGCTTCAGATTCTCAATTAAATCGTAGTATGATTTGTAATCTAAAATATTATTCATTTACTCAATATTATTTGTATGCTCTAAAATCTTCTCTGCTAAAGCACTTGCCGTTAGATCACTAACATCTATTTCTAACAAATGAGGATGCGTTATATTAATTAACTCTGCGTTTCCTTCAATACTCAAAGATTTATAACGCAAAACTCTATCGGGCCTTTGTATTTGTTTATTATTTTCCCCTACTAAAATAAGTAGTTTTACCGGTACAACAAGAGAGTCACGCTGCAAAGCCATATTTTCTACTTACTTAAAAAAGCTTATGATCACCTTGATTATCTTCTAAGATATTGGTTAATATATAACTATTAAAAGGTTCTTGCACGATAAACTCAAAAACATGATCTCTAATACGTCCGGTTGTATCCAATGCAAATTCTGGAATCTTCTTAAAACCGTCATATCCAAGCAAAGCAAAAATAGGATTATTGATTAACTGATTATCACATATAACATAACCGCTTTTGCTAAGCTCTTTCGCTATAGTATATTTACCCGTCCCGGGCTTTCCTATTAAATAGATAATATTTTAGAGGCAAATTTCTATAGCCCCTAACTTTGAGCTATCGAACCAAGTATTATAGAAGTTTCTACAAGATTCAAAAACATCATATTGTCCACTCTGTAATCTTACAAAATCTTCCGTTAAGAAGAGGTTGTCAGTTCTAGTTTTTAATCTTTTTAATCGTTCTTCAACCGGATAAAAGATTCCTAAAAAGGTTATTTTGTAACCATTTAGATATTTAAGATAAAATTTAGCAAATTTTTGAGCATCCGGACCATCTAGTGCCGTATCGATTACAATATTAAAATTTTTATCTAATAATGCTTTTGCGGTTGTAAGCAATATCAACGCAACAATTTTTCTTCTTGCTAACCTATTATTATTAAAAGACCTTTTAGTCTATCATCATTGTTTTCAGTGCCGGCTTCATTTTCTGCAAACTTAAATTCTGTAGGAAAAATCATACTATAAGACGTTCCGACTTTATCAATTTGTAAATAAATAAATTTATTATTAGATTGCCTACAAATTTCTTTGGCTATTGTTGTTTTACCTGCACAAGAAGGACCGTTGATTATTATAACTTGATTCATATTTAACTAATCTCAATTATGATATAACATAGGAATACTGTCTTTATTTTTAAATTCCGGAAAAATCATATCTTCTTTAAAAGGTGAAGTATTGATAAAAGAAATATCTACTTTATTGTAGGTCTTTAAATCTAAATTTTTCCATTTCGGTTATATAACCATGTTTACCGGTCCACCATCCCGTTAAAGCAATTGCTGGGATATTTCGTTGTTCTAGGTGGTTAATTAAGTCTTTCATATTTGCATTAACAGGCTGAACTCTGCGAATTTTAAAAATGGGGCTGAATAAGTATTTAAGTTCATCTTCGGAATATTTTTCTTTTAGTTGCTTAGTTAGTTCTTTTCTAATTGGAGCATTAAAGGCAAATTCATCGGTCGGCATAACCAATACTTAGTCCACATCAAAAATAACTAAAGTATCTTTATCAGCTTTATTTACATACTCTTCTATTAATTCAAAGTCATTAGTAGGGATGATTCCAGCGCAGCAGTTATAAGATAAACAAATTAAGCTTAAGAGAATAACATTTAAAGGTTCCTAATCTATTTTAATTTAGGAATTGGAAAATTATTTGTAATACATCTATATTCATTATAAATAATCACTTAAATAGCATAAAATTATCTTATAATCAATTGCAAATAGTTTTTTGTTACTATATTTTCATATCAAAAATAGAGAAATAATTATGAAAAAATATTGTTTATTATTTAGCTTATTGCTAATTATTTTTCAAACTAACATAATTCGGGCATTAGAGGCTACAGATTATTATAATAAAGGGTTTTATTTATATAAGTCAGGTCAATATGAACAAGCTCTTGAAGCATTTAATGAAGCAATTAAAATAGACCCTAATAATTCAGAAATATATAGAGGTAAGGGATTTACCTGAAAGGAATTAGGTAAATTTAATTTAGCTATTGAAACGTTTAATAAAACCATTGAGTTAGATCCTAATAACCCTGTTATACAAAAAAATAAACAAAAACTACTAAATCGTATGAAATGAAATTTGTTATAACCCGGTCTCAAATTTTTGCCATAAAGCATCTACATCAGAATTACCTAGCAACGATAGATTTTGCTTTATCTTGTCAACGCTCCAATCCCACCATTTAATTTGCAATAATTTTCCTATATCATCATCAGAAAAACGCTTTTTAATTAATTTAGCAGGATTACCGCCCCAAATTTCATAAGCTCCGATATTTTTTGTTATAAGCTTCTTGCTCCTACTACTACACCATCAGCAATTTTAATCCCTGGCATAATCATACTTTCGGCACCTATCCCAACATCATTACCAAGAACAGTATCACCTTTAAGTCTATAAGCTTTTGGCAGGACGGTTTCATAATTGTCAAAATCTTCATTAAAAAAATCAAGAGGGTAAAATACTATCCAATTATAATTATGTTCTTGTGTTCCACCTATCATAAATTTAACGCCGGTAGCAATTGAGCAAAACTTGCCTATAACAAGCTTATCAATTTCATCAGACTTATAGCGATTATCCTCTGCATCTAAGTACATAACGCAATCATCAAATGCAGTGCCGTGATAATAACCTGAATAATAAGAATAATCGCCTGCTATAATATGCTTCGATTTAACATGATCTTTGATGAAAATTGAATCACGATAACTATTAAATATTTTCATAAAATCATTTAAAATTTTAACTTCACTATATATTATGCACTTAAGTAATAACTCCATTAGGCTTATGCGTTGCACACATTATAGCGAGTGGAAAGAATACCATCAATACCATCGTATACGAGCTGAACAAATCTTTGATACTATAAACATAAAATACGATTCTAACCATCCAACTATAACGGCAGAAAATCATTATCATTTTGTGTTATATAAAAGAGTTAAAATCGTTGCAACTGCTCATATAGAATTTTTCAATGAAAATGAATCGGCACTAAGGTCACTCGCAGTAGATAAGCCTTATCAAAACCAAGGATTCGGTAAATATACAATGAAGCTTGCGGTTTTAAATCATTATTTAATTTAAAGCCACAAAACTATGAATTTAATATGGTGTATATGGTTAAGAATCTAGAATCTAACAATCCTCTACAAAATTTAATTCTGCTTGAGAAAGACGCACGGGGCTATGATTTTGATTGGCCAGATCATGAGATGATTTTAGAGCAGGTAATAGATGAATGTAGAGAGATAAAAGAAACTATTGACGATGCCGAACCACCGGAAAGAGTACAAGAAGAAATAAGGGATTTGCTCCATACGGCAATTTCGTTGTGTATTTTTTCAGGGTTTGATGTTGAGACAACACTTAGCAAGACAAATGAAAAATTTGAGAAACGTATGAGAGCAATAAAAATGCTTACCAAAAAGCATAACCTGCCAAATCTGCAAGGACAATCCATAGAATTTATGCTGAAGCTTTGGAAAGAAGCAAAAGAGATAACTAAAAATGTTAAACCCTAAAAGCATTCTTAAATTAACAATCTTTCTTAGTATATTTTTACTTACTTTATACGGAGTAAATTTTGCTTTGCATTGGCATAATCCCGACGTAAATAATGAAGTAGCTGATGATATAGGAAATTGTTTATATAAAAATGCTCATACAAGCCTACAGGTTAATTCTATGGGAATAGCATTTAATATTTCTTATACCCCAAATGCTGAAAAAGACTGTTTTAATCCGTCTTTCCCTATTATTCATATTATAAAACAGATGCAAAACATAATGCTTGGCTTCACATCGTCTGCACTGATTGCTCGGATAAGGAATTACAAGAGTTTATAGACGGTGATATAAAACTCAATTACCCATTTTACACTTTAGAACAAGATTTTTATGATTCTCCTTTATGGTACTACACACTTTTCTCTAAACCTTTATCTTACTGGATCGGTCACGTTTATGCCATTAAAATTGATCATGAGCATAAAACAATAAAGTTATAGACGGTATCAAATGGAGGTTTAAGCTCTCGTATTTTCCCATTAAGCCGCGAATGATTTTACCATCGCCGCTTAGTTTAGAAGACTGGCAAGAGGATTGGAATATTTTTAAAGAAGAATTAAAAGGATATACAACGAATTAAACTATCACTCAAATATGATCTCTTTAAGATTTTTAAGAAATTTATTATTTACTCAAGTGGCATAATACGCTCAAAATATTCATCCCTTATTCCTAAAAACAAATCAAAAAAAGTAGAGCTAACTGCACTTTGTAAACGGCGATACTCTATTTTAGAATTTTTTATTGTCCACTTCTCCTCAAGTGCTTTACTTACTTTTTTATGTATATTATTTATAATTATACTAACGATGTTATCTGCATCATATTCATCGTCTTTCAATGAGATATAATATTGTGTATTACATACTGCTGGCCATGATAAATTAAACACGTGCCCTACTGAAAAAAATAGTAATAAAATGTTGAAAGCTTTTAAAACTGCTTTCTCTCCATATTGATCTATGGAAAATTTATGTTTTTTCATAAATATTTAAAATTTTCTATACATTCATATTTAGCAATTTGATTCCATATATCACTGACTTCTTTTTTCCATGATGAAGACCATTCGCCTTTAACTATATTTATATTTCGCACAGAATTTAAATATTCTTTTTTTTCTTCAATATCCATATTAGGCAAAAGATCCCATAAAACTTTGTTTGGATAATATTCTGTTAATGCTTTTTCTTGATTGAATTTGAAGGCATCAAGACTGCTTGTTAAAGGATTAATTAATACAAAACCTCTACGACCTAGATGTCCTACAATATGATCATTTAAATCTTCGTCCGGTGCTAAACTCGGTACAGAATATCCTTTTAAATATGGCTTTACAAATTCAAGGTCTTCAGAAGCAGAATGTTCTACTACACTTAATAAATATAAAGCATCTTTTAGAGTTAATTCTTCAATTGGCGGAGCTTTAATATTTTTATACAAAAATGTATCTATTAAAATACGTCTTTTTGCTTCTTCTTCAGTTTGTTTTTGCTGTTTTATAGCTTTCTTACAATTATCACATGAACAACTAGAGTTATTATTATGATTACATATAGAACCCAATAGAGCAAGACTCGTTTCTCCATAAACATAGCTATAATAATTTCTACTCTTTAGCTTAATAACTAAATTTGTATCTCGGCAGTATTTACAGAATAATTTATGATGCGTAACAAGCAGAAATAAACTAACTAAACTATTGGGAGATACATTAACATTAAATTCTTCTAATAAATTAGCTATTTTCTCATAGTTATAATAACGTTTTATTAAATCTTTGATTTGTTCTTCTGTTAAATGTGATAAATCTTTATGAGCCATAACTTAATATAAATTAATTGATTATTTAGGTATATAATTGTAACTTATAAAATTATAGCTGTAATAGAAAAAATAATATAAATATACAGCTATTTTTATTATAAAAGTAAAAATAGAAATTAAAAGACTATCAATATGAGGTAATTAGTAGACGATAAGCTTTGTAAAAAGCTTTTAGACTTTATAAATGTAATAACAAATGCATATGAAACTTTTAAATACTTGACAGTGGAAACCTTGATTACTATTTGGCTTTCCGGTTCGATAAACTACAAAAATTGGCTAACTGTCCAGACTAGAGCATGGTAAGTTAGTATTACAGAAAAAAGATATTTTTGTTTAGGTAAAGTTGATGGTAATATTTTAATAGTCCGTTTTACGTTCCGAGATAATCATATAAGAATTTTTAGAGCAGGATACTGGAGTAAAGGTAAGAGAATTTATGAGCACGAGAATAAAATACACTGATGGGGAAATAGGGGAAGTAAAAATAGTAAAAGATTTCTTGCCGCACCCTAGAGAATTTTTATTAAAAGATGATTCAGTAAAAGTAACCATTTCTTTAAGTAAAGAGAGCGTAGAATTTTTTAAATTAGAAGCAGCAACTTCACATGTTCCTTATCAAAAAATGGTTAGGATTTTACTAGATCAATATACTAAGTATTATAAAGAAAATAAACGAGCATAACATCCTCTTCTGCTTTTAAGAATTGCTCTTTGTTATCTTCATGAATTCACGTACTCACTTATTAAGTATAAGCTGTACACACTCACCATTTGATAACAAATTCAATTCTTGAAATCATTCGAGCATACCATAAACTGAGCTGGCGGAGAGAGGGGGATTCGAACCCCCGACACGTTGCCGTGAACACGCTTTCCAGGCGTGCGCCTTAAACCGCTCGGCCATCTCTCCAAAATTTTTAGCATTGCCTGTATGGCTTCCTATGTCATTCTCACAAAGTATTGATGTTGTTGCATAGAGTAAAAAGCCTACTCGATATCATCCCAGCGGGGAAGCAAGGATCCCAAAAAATAAACCTATAAAAACAAGTTTTTTGTAGGTTTTACTGGATTCCTGCTTTCGCGGGAATGACATAAAACGATCTATGCCACAAAGCCTTTAGTCGCTTGCAATGACGACTCGAGTATCCATACGACAAAGCTAAGACTTATTCTGAGAAAAAATATTATTAGCTTCTTCTAGCTCATTTTTAGTATTAACACCAACAATTAAATCATGATCAGTAGATAATAAATATGAAACTTTTTCACCGTGATTTTTACATATTTTTACTATTTCAGTTAAATAAACTTCCTTATGACCGTTAGTATTAGTAGCAAATAAAGGTAAGTATTTATTTAAAATTTCGCTACTGAAAGCCATAATACCTGAATTACAAAGTTTTATGTTTTTCTCTTCTGCGCTTGCATTTTTATGTTCGATTATCTCTAAAAATTCACCATTTTTATCAGTAGCTATTCTTCCATATTGAACCGGATTTGCTCTCTCAAAGCTTAAAGTCACTAATGCAGAATTAGTAAGGCTTAAATAAGCTATTAATTCATGCATAAGTTTTGGAGTAATAAGAGGATGATCAGCGTATAAAACTAATATTGTTTTATTTTTATTAATTAAATCTATTGCTGCATAAGTAGCATGAGCTGTGCCTTTAGGTTCTTCTTGCAGTACAAAGCGACACATATTTTCATAGGGCATTAAATGTTTTTTAAGTTCTTCTGAATAAACTATAATTACATCATTTGTGACGTTAAGCGAATTCTTTAATACCGTTTCAAGCATTGGAACTCCACCGACTTTATGCATTACTTTCGGTAAATCGGACTCCATTCTAGTACCTTTACCGGCTGCTAAAATAATTATTTGATAATTTGCATCGTTATAAGTCATGGTTCTCCTTGTATTATTTCGTAAACATCATCAGATAACTCATAATTCCCAAAAACTCTTTGCACATCATCACTTTCTTCTAAAACTTCCACAAGCTTTAGTAATTTTTCAGCTTTTTCCTTATCATCTATAATTATTGTATTTAATGGGATCCAGCCTATATACGAATCTTCAGGTATGCCGTATTTGCTAGTTAAAAATTCTAGAACTTTAGAGAAATTTTCAATATCCGTATAGATTGTATGGGTGGTATCATCGGATATAATATCATGCCCCCCGGCTTCTATAGCTGCCTCTAAAACATCTTCATTAGATGCTATATTTATTGGATACTGAATAACTCCGCAATGGTTGAATAAATAATTGACACTACCGGTTTCGCCTAAACTCCCACCATATTTAGTAAAACTAGAGCGTACTTCTGCAGCAGTGCGGTTTTTATTATCGGTTAAAGCTTCAACTATTATAGCAATACCATTCGGTGCATAACCTTCATATCTAATTTCCGTATAATTTTCGGTATTAGAAGAATCATTAGCATTATTAATAGCTTTATCTATTCTTTCTTTAGGGAGATTTTGACTACGTGCGGCGGTTAAAGCATTTCTAAGACGTGGATTATTTTCAGGGTTATTAGAAGAACCGGTTTTAGCTGCAGTAACTATTTCACGAATTAATTTAGTGAAAACTTTTGCTCTTTTTTTATCTTGAGCCCCTTTACGATGCTGAATATTTTTGAACTTTGAATGACCGGCCATATTTATTTCTTTTCTTTCAAGAGTAGTATTATATACTCTGAAGTAAAATGAAAAGTAATATACGAAGATCAACTTGAAAAAGAGCAAGGAAGCCTGCAAACCGAGGAGCGGAGCATATAATAAACACTCAGCATCTGAGGACTTACAAAGACGACATAGCTAATTTTTCAAGTTCATCGAGTATATTTTTTTTCTCCAAAAACGATTAATTAACCTTGTTTTGCTTTAAATCTTTTATTCTTTTTATTTATTACAAAAATTTTGCCTCTTCTTTTAATGATCTGACAATCTTTATCACGTTTTTTTAACGATTTTAATGAGCTAACAACTTTCATAAAATATACTTTTACATTTAATTTGGATTGATAATAAACATTTTTATTTGATCAGTCAATTAGGTTCTGTACTCTTGTAATAGAATAATCATAATTATGGCTATTTTTAGCTGCAAATTATAAGATTTTTTTGAAATATGAATAATTATTTCTGCAAAAATCTTATTAATTTTTGCTAAAAAATATCTCAAAATTATAATCATTAATCAAAGTGTACAGGACCTAACAATTTAAAGCATTTTAATACCATGCTTCGTGGTTTTTAAATATAAATTTAACCAATAATTACAAAGGGATCAAATTATGAATAAATATTCATTATATAACTTTACTCAAGAAACTATAAATGAAATCAAGCAAAATGGAAGAGAATGGAGTTTAAACAAACCATATTATGATGAATTTCTTGTTGAATTACCGAAATTAGTTCAAAAATTTGATCTATCTGAAATAATTATAAAAGTAGATTATCCAGGTAAACATGTATCCATATTTAATGCAGTAGGGGAGCTAGCATCATATACTCAACTTGCTAAATGGGCTGAGAATGCTATTAAAGATGAGCAGCAAGGTGAAAATGAAAAAGCTAATAATCAATGGAAAGCTATAAAAGCAGTATTAGAGCATGCTAAAACATCAGGTATAGATTATTGTAGTTTAATAAGAGGCTGGGAAAATAATAAAGGGGCAGCACAAGGCGCTCAGATACTGAAACTTCTTTTAAACAAAATATTGACTTAAGTATAGATGCGCTGAAGATAGCTAAAATCATAATAGATGAAGCAGATAAAGGAGAATACGGCTTATACGCTATTCCAAATAATTATAAAAATAATGAAAATGCAAAACATGCAGCTAACGAACATAAAAAATGGTATGAAAGCGTAATTAAAGATGATGATTTTTCAATGTTACAAGCTTTAAGCTATAGAGTGGATACAAGCTCTATATTGCAATAAGAAGATCTAATTGATCTATCTGAGGATGATTCTACTATATCTCCAGAAATGTCAAAGGAACAAAATAATCTTAACGATCAACAACTTGCAGCTTTGGTTCATCAAGCAACTGCTCACGCTAACAGAGAGGAAATACCACATATACAACCTTCTACTAGTTCTAATAGAGGAGAGAGCGGTACAGAAGATACTATTTTAGGTATGCAAGCTAAGGATTTTAGTAACATTAATTAATGCCGGAGTGCAAGCTTTAGATGGGACTACTAATCCTCAAGATGCTCAAGGTAGCACTGCTGAAGACTTTGTAACACAAGTAAGTAATCTTTTGCAAGCGACAGGAGGCGATATCAATAATTTGTTGGATATGGTACCCGATATATTAGGTAATCCTCAAAACACTAATGATACTGCTTGGGATTTAGATTAAATCCTTACCTCTTAAATGCTATAACTTCCCTTGCTTCATAAGATAAGTTATGGTAGGCTAGTTTATCTTATTGTAACTCAAGTTATTTTAGCGTTGCCGGTATGGTTTGGGAATTATGCCAAAATTGTCATTGCGAGCGACTACAAGGAGCGTGGCAATCCAGCAAAACAATAAAAAAATTCTGTAAATCAGAATTTTTTACTGGACTACTTCGCCAATTACTCCGTAATTTTCCTCGCAATGACGTTAAAACCATACTACTCCTATTATTATCTTTTATCCCCTTCTCTAAGCCGGCTATTGCCGATCCTGAAATAGCTGAATCCTTTAAATGTTCAAAACTTTTTCCTTACTTTGAAAAAAAATTTAATATCCCATATAATACGTTACATTCAATAGCTTTAAAGGAATCGGGAAAAAAACATACAACCCGTAAAATTAGAGTAGTATGGCCTTGGACGGTAAATGTTGAAGGAAAAGGCTATTATTTTAATACAAAAAGAGAAGCCGTAAGTTTTGTTAGAATAGAGCTTATAAAAGGGCGAGAGAGTATTGATGTCGGATGCATGCAGATTAACTTAAGGCATCATTTAGGGGCTTTTAATTCCCTTGAACAGGCATTTGATCCAAATAATAACATTCGTTACGGTGCAGAATTTTTGCGTTCAAAATATGATCAGCTAGGGAGCTGGCACAAGGCGATAGCTCATTATCATTCGGCTACACATTCTTTAGGGTTTAAATATAAACAAGACGTAGTTAAAATAGCAAGTAATATGGCTCTTTATAAAGCATCCTTACATAGTTATCTAAATAATAATGAAGGGGCTTTAGAAGATACAATTCCAGTAAATAATAACAAAGTTCAAAAAAAATCACTTTTTAGTGGCAATAAAAGATACAGAAGTAGTATTATGATACCGGTTCCTGCTAAAATTAATTAATTCTATGAATATTAAATTAATTACATGTTTTTTAATATTAGTAAGTGCGATAAAAGTAAATGCCGATTTTAACAATATTCAAGATAATTTTGAATATCAGGAAGAGCAACTAACAATAGAATTACCTTGGAGCGATTGTACCGAAATTCATAAATTATTAGAGGAAAAATTATCTTTTTCAGAACAACAAATAAAAAAAGAAAATAAAATTCATGAGAAATATAAACAATTTTATTTAAAACATAATAATCCTACTAATTTTTCTATGCAATTTCTTGAGAAAAAATCTGAGACTAATGGAGTAGAAACTTTAATATCAGGTTTTTTAAAATTTTGTGAAGATAATTTTCAAACTAGTAAAAGTAAATCTAATTCCCTAAATTATTATATTAAAAAACAACAAGACCAATGGTTTAATGATATAAGAAATGAGAATTACAAAATATATTATAGAAAAAAATACGAAGATAATATCTTTAGAAATAATTAATTAAGGCAACTATATATCTTGTATAACCTAAATTGTTTCGATATAATAATTTTATATAAAATTGCGTTAGTATAGTTAAGTGTTAGATTTTAAAAGTGTTGTTGATTTATTCGAAAAATTACCTACTGAACAAAAGTGCATAGATTATTTTACTGATATACGTTGGGCTAACGGAGCTTATTGTCCGTATTGCGGCACCCAAAAGATTTTTCATTATGCGGATGGAACAAATCACAAATGTTCGGCATGTAAAAAGCGTCTTAGTATCAAAGTCGGCACAATTTTTGAAAATAGTAAGATTTCTTTAAAGAAATAACTTACAGCAGTTTTGCAAGTTACTACGCTAAAAAAAGTTTATCATCGTTACAGCTTTCAAGAGATATTAATGTTACCCAAAAAACTGCATGGTTTATGCTTCATAGGATTAGAGAAGTGACTAAACTAGAAAGTTTTAGTATTCCTTTAAAAAGTACTGCAGAAAGAGATGAGACGTATATTGGTGGCAAAGAAAAGAACAAACATCAAAATAAAAAAACTAAAGGTACACAAGGTCGCAGCACAAAGACAAAAACCGTTGTAATCGGCATGATAGAGAGAAACGGTAACGCTAAGGCTCAAGTTATAACAAAGGTTAATTCAAAGACCATAGAAAAAATTGCAATAAATAATATTCTAATAGGGTCAATTATTTTATCTTATGAATGGGGAGCTTTATATAATCATGAATATATAAATCACGACTTAGGTAAATATATAAGAGAGTCTGTGTCCACAAACACGATAGAAAGCTTTTGGGCGGTGTTTAAGCGTGGTATAATCGGATCTTATTCTATTAGCAAAAAACACATAGAGAGATATTTAAACGAGTTTGTATTTAGGTGCAACCATAAAAACTATAATGTAAGTAATATGTTTAATGCTATACTTTTAAATACAGGTAATTATTTATCTTATAAAGCCTTTGGTAGGTCGGTATGAAACTCAAAGTAGTTGAAAACGGAGAATTATCTTTTAACGAGGCTTTAGCAATGATAGATCAAGCTCCGTTAAAAATTAATTCTCCAGAGATTGAAGAAGACGAAATCCCTAAACCATTTATAAAATGGGCAGAGGAAAAAGAAGCCTTATCAAAGAGTTGTGCTTACGCTTACCTGCTAGTTACAATAATCATTATGAGCCTTTTATAGGAGGAGGAGCACTTTTTTTGCACTTGTTCCAGACAAAGCTATTATATCAAATATAAACTTAGATTTAATTATTACATCACAAGGCAGTTAAGGATGAAGCTCGAGCATTAATTGAGCTGTTAGCTAAGCATAAAGCTAATCACTCTCAAGATTATTACTATGCTGTCAGAAAGAACGCAAATAGCGATAACCCTATAATGGTCTTTATAGAGTAAATAGCAAGGGAGAATGCAATGTCCCGATGGGAGCTTATATGAATCCTAATATTCTTGATAAGGATAACATACTTGTGTGTAGTAAAGCTTTACAAAATGCTGAAATAATATATCAGGATTTCAGCAATATTTCGCCTAAGCCTAAAGATTTCGTTTATATAGACCTGCCATATCAACCTATTAATAATACTTCATTTACAAAATATACAAAGCTTGGCTTTACAGAGGCAGATCAGGTTAAGCTTTATGAAAAATGCAGAGCATTAAATAAGAAAGGTGTATATTTTATGCTTTCAAATTCAGATAGCGATTTTTATAAAGAACTTATACAAGTCTTTTAGTATAGAATAGTAAATGCATCAAGAAGCATAAATTGTAAATCCGACAGTAGGCAAGGAGCTAATGAAGTTTTAATAAGAAATTATTAGTACAATGGTAAAACAAATTGCAATTTTACAAGCTAATAAAACTGGAAACAAACTTGAGATTTTTATACATGATCGACTAAAAAGAGAAGGGTATTGTTTTGTACCTAATAAAAGATTTAGTGCAGCTAGGATCCTTAAGCAGCCTATTTATACTAGACAGTTTGAAGTTGGCAAAAATATTTATGATACTAAATGGAAATGCGATTTTATATTATATCATCTAGAACGTCACCCCAATTGCCTAGTTATAGAATCTAAGTGGCAACAATCAGGAGGAGCGGTTGATGAAAAATATCCTTATCTTGTGCTAAACATAAAAAAACAAGGAATTTATGATACTATAATAACAATTGATGGTGATGGATATAAAAAAGAAGCCTTGAAATGGCTCAAGGATCAAGTTGGCAGTAATTTAATAGAAGTATTTAGTATGTCTGAATTTACATCTTGGGTAAATAAAAAGAAAATATAGGTTATACAAGTATATAATTCCCTTAATTTATTTCAGTACTTGATTCATATATTATGTAATTTATATTAACTGTAATAATATACAGGGTTATTTATGTTAAAGAAATTTATATTAGTATTGTTGTGTATAAGTAGTTATAAATCTCTAGGAGAATCTAATAAGACCGAGAACAATGTTTCAGCGATAGAAAGAAAAAAAGTTTCTAGTAATGATAAACAACTAAAACCTGTCTACTTAGAGCATTTTGATCTAACTTCGGATTTAAATCCTACAGAAGAAAGCCTGTTGAGTTTAGAACCTTTATCGCCTAATAATAACAATACGAAACCTATAATTGTAGATATTCAGAAGAATTTTGAAGGACTAGATAGAGTTAAAGGGGATGATATTCGCACTGCAAGACAGCGAGAGCTTGTTCAAAATAGTTTGCTAGGAGATTTTTAGGGGATTTTATTTCTCGACCGCCACCAACAATTTTAGGAGAGAAAATTCAAGATAGGAGAGGATTATATATTCAACAGACTAAAGCTAAAAAATCACCGAAATAATGCAGTAGAGGGGATAAGTAACAGCTTATTCATCAAGCATGCAGCTAATGATATAATAAGTCGACTAGGGATAATTGATAAGGATTTTTCGGATATTCTAGAAATATCAGCTAAATGCGGTTACCTTACGAGCTTACTAAAAAATGCTTATCGAAGTGCCGATATTACCTTAACAGATATGTCGCCTTTATTGCTTGATTCTTTTGAGCATAATCATAAATTATTAATCGATGATGAAGATTTAGAATTGCCAAAAGACTCTTTTGATTTAATTATTTATTCATTAGGATTACACTGGATAAATGATGTACAACGCTTTTTATCTAATATAAGAATATTTTTAAAGTCTGACGGTATTTTTATCGGTAATTTTGTCGGAGGAAATAGCTTAAAGAATTTACGTAAATCCTTAATAGATGCCGAAATAGCAAGTGATTTTAAACACTCTCCTCATATTGCTCCTTTTATTCATTTTGATCATGTTCCGATCTTATTTTCGCAAGCAAGATTTGCCGAAGTAATTGTTGACTATGAAAATATAGAGCTAAAATTTGATAATCCTTTAGCTTTAATGAGAGAAATAAAAAATATAGGTGAGACAAATTCACTAAATACTAGTCATAATTATGCTATTTCTAAAAAGATGTTTTCTTTACTACAAAATTATACAAAAGGCTTTGAAGATAATATTAATTTAATTAGTTTTATTGCTTCACCACATAAGAATAGTATAAGATTAAAGTTGTTATAAAGGTGATAGTGGTGTATTTTTAGCAGTATTACGTCATTGCGAGGAAATTATGTAAGTAATTGACTAAGCAATCTCAGGATATTTGACAAGATTGCCACGCAGCCTATGGCTGCTTGCAATGACGATCCAACAATTTATTAAGGTCAAACAAATATGCAAGAATTTGATTTAGTGGTAATAGGTAGCGGTCCAGCCGGTTATACAGGCAGTATTAGGGCTACTCAGCTTGGTATGAAAGTAGCGTGTATTGAGAAAAGCGATACTCTTGGCGGCACTTGTTTAAATATAGGATGCATACCATCGAAAGCTTTACTTAATTCTTCCGAAAAATATGAAGAAGCTCTAAAACATTTTGAGAATATAGGTATTACTGCAGACGTAAAACTAGACTTACAAAAAATGCTAGCTAATAAAGATAAAGTAGTTCTTGATCTTACAAAAGGTATAGAAAGTCTATTTGCCAAAAACAAAGTTACCAGGATAAAAGGTGAAGCTAAAATTATCTCTAGTAATATCGTTGAAGTAAATAAAGAGCCAATTAAAGCCAAAAATATCCTAATTACTACAGGTTCCAGCATCATAGAAATACCGAATATCAAAATAGACGAAGAATTTATTGTTTCATCTACCGGTGCTTTGAAACTTTCTAAAGTACCTAAGAATTTAATAGTAGTCGGCGGAGGGTATATAGGCTTAGAACTTGGTTCAGTTTGGCGTCGTTTGGGAGCTAAAGTAACGGTTATTGAGTATGCACCGAGCATTGTACCTATGCTTGATAAAGAAATTGCTACACAATTTATGAAACTACAGCAAAAACAAGGTATAGAGTTTAAACTGAACACTAAAGTGCTATCTGCTGAAGTAAAGTCAGGAAAAGTAAATCTGACAATAGAGGAGGACGGTAAGAGTTCGGTAGTAACAAGCGATGTTGTGTTGATGGCGGTAGGCAGAAAAGCCTATACGCAAAATCTAGGACTTGAGTCTGTCGGTATTATTACGGATAAGCAAGGTAACATTGAGATTAATGACCGGTTCCAAACAGCAATTTCAAATATTTACGCAGTCGGTGATGTGGTAAAAGGAGCTATGCTTGCTCATAAAGCCGAGGAAGAGGCTGTAGCTGCCGTGGAAATTATGGCAGGGCAGGCAGGATATGTTAACTATAACTTAATTCCAAGCGTAATATATACTTATCCTGAAGTAGCAAGCGTCGGTAAAACGGAAGAACAGCTAAAAGAAAAAGGCATTAATTATAAAGTCGGTAAGTTTCCGTTTTTAGCAAATAGTAGAGCAAGAGCAATCGGTAGTACGGAAGGGATGGTTAAGATCCTTGCCGATAGTAAAACCGATAGGGTTTTAGGAGCTCATATTATAGGAGCTGATGCAGGTACGTTAATTGCCGCGCTTACGGCTTATATGGAATTCGGAGCAGCTTCAGAAGATATAGCAAGAACCTGCCACGCTCACCCAACTTTAAGCGAGGCTATAAAAGAGGCAGCACTTAGTGTAGATAAGAGGACTATTAATATGTGATATATTTCTACGTCATTGCGAGGAAAAACTGTAAATTTTGACGAAGCAATCTCAGGAGTCCTGCTTTATGAGATTGTCACGCTCCTTGCAGTCGCGGCGTTGTTGCATGGCTTGAAAAACCAGTTCGGTGTCATACCGTGGCTTGACCACGGTATCCAGTAAAACCACTAAAAATACTAATATTATTAGTATTTTTAACTATATCCCACGAACAAGTCGCGGGATGACAGAGATGAAGCGAGCCATACCACAAGGCCTTCAGTCACTCACAATGACGAATTTAAGGATATTTATGACTAAACAAGAGCTGCGTCTTTATTTTAAAGAATTTTTAATAAAAAACCAAGATAAGATTAATTCCAATTTAGTCAAAAACTCTCTAATCAATAAAATTAGCCGGTTATTACAGGAGTTAAAAGTAAAGACAGTAGGACTTTACTTTCCTCTAAAATACGAAATTAACTTACTTGAAATAACAAACTTACATCCTGAAATAAGATTCTTCCTACCAAAAATCATAAAAAATGAGATAAAATATTGTCCTTATCATTATAACGATCAATTGGCTTTAGGGGCTTTTAAAACCTATGAACCTATAAATAATAATTTTTTTATTCCTGAGTTAGTTATTATCCCAGGACTTGCGTTTAGTAAGGAGGGTTATAGACTTGGATACGGCAAAGGACATTTTGACCGATATCTTAATAATAACCAAAATATATTAACCGCCGGAGTTTGTTTAAAAGAACAATTAATAGATAATTTTCTGATTGAATCTCATGATCATAAGCTTAAATTTATGATTTCGGTATAATAACCTTAATTTTTTTAACTTTTTTTATTGTATAAAATATTATATTTATATATTATTATTACAAAAATCAACTTAGGGTAAAATGGTTGATATAATAAAAAAAATTGTCGTATTGACCGGTGTACCTTTTGCTTTTTTTGCACAAGCAGTTGGAGATTGGCTAGAAACAGGACAAATATCCGGCGATACTCAGACTGGAGATATTTGCTTTCAATTAGCATTAGTAGGAGTAGGGACACTTATCATAGATCAGGCATTTAGTAACTTGCCTGATGATGTATACAACGAATATGTCAAAGTAGTACAAGATAGTGAGATACAAGTTACATTAGTTGGCTAATTTTTTTCTATTCATAAAATAGGCTACAAGTTATTTGATTTATAGCTTTTTTCTTATAAGTTATTACACAAATTTATTATTTCATCTTTATATTTTTGTTTGTGTAAATATTTGCTTTTTAAATTTAGATTTTTAAAATCCTTGTGATTCAATGGCGGGTATTTACTAAGCTTTATTAAATCTTCATCTAAAATAAAATGCTTACGAGGAATATTTATAGTTTGTGCATTCTCTTCACGATAAGCTGCAAGCATTTGAATTTTGTGATTAAAACTCTTATAATCACTTCTATATTTTATTTTTTTCCAAGCATCTTTCGGCTCAACCTTATAATTTCTAACATCTAATAAAGAACTAAGAGTAGTTTGATATTTATTAGTTAAATTATTTCTAATAATTATATTATTTAACTCTTTATATATCTTATACAAATACTCCACGTCTAACATTGCATAATTTAACATATCACTAGTAATAGGGCGTTTTAGCCAGTTAGATTTTTGATGGGTTTTATCGATAGTAATACCGATTAGCTTATAGCAAAGGTCATCATAGCTTAGCTGTTTACCGAATCCGCAAATATTTGCTGCAATTTGTATATCAAAAATATTAGCAGGTAGTGTTTTAAATAAATTATAGAAAATCTCTAAATCTTCACGAGGAGCATGAAATATTTTAGTAATATTATTATCTGCAAACAGCTTATTAAAAATATTCAGATCTAAATTGCTTAATGCATCAATTATTCCGCAATATTCTTCTGCTTTAACTTGAATTATACTAAGCTGAGCATAATAAGTATAGCGACGCTCAAATTCCGTATCTATGCTTAAGCATGCCTTATTTGCTAACCGGTTACAAAATTCTTCTAATGTTTTTTGATTATCGATAATTTGCATAGAAGCTATTTATAAAGCTCCGATAATTTTTAAGAAAAGATTAGTATGAGATAACGACAGAACAACTTCAAGACCGATTAAAATAATAATAATCCACTCAAGTTTGGTGGAATGTTTATAATTAAGATCGTTTGAAAGAATGTCTAAAAGCTCGTGAATCATATTAAGACGATGATTCATTATATTTTGCCGTATTTCTATGTCTTGAAACTCTGCCGTCATGAGATATAGAGGCTCATAACTCGGACGACGCCAAAAGAATTCCGGAGTATCGAATATATCGCTATGCAAACTGATTGAATAACGCTCATTAAACAATATACCTATTTGCTGTAATATCTCCTTTTTAGAAAGCGATACGCTACCGGTTCTAGCTAGTTCCTGTTGTATAGGGGTTGTCTGAACAATCAAGTTACTAACAGATTGCTCAAGAACGCTAAGTTTAATCGATTGTGCAAGAGCATGGGAAATAGAAAGTTTAACAAAAACTGATTTATCTGCTAAGATTATTTTATTTTTTTCTTCATCAATAAATGTTTTCTTGACTTCCGTATTATATTCAAAATAAATATAATCGGATACCGGCTCTTTAAGCTTATTTACTGGTACTAAATCAGTATCACTTAAAACTATTTTTTCTTGAATTTCATCGCCGCCCCAAATAGTTACACAACCAAACGGAAAGAAAAATATCTCTATAAAATCAGAATCTTTATTTATCTCTTTCCGAATATATAAAACATCGTCAAAATGTTGAGGTTCAAGACCAATCTTTTTTAAATTAGTAACTAAATCACTCATCTTATATTCGGAAGAAGTACAGTAAGATGAACATCTCATGATTATTAAGTTTAATTTATATAAATTTAGAGTATAGTAGTTAGGAACCTATAAAGTCAATAATATTATAATTATGTATGAAATATTAAGTAATAGAGAAGTTATCAAAATAATAGGTTTCGATTCCGTAAAGTTCCTACAAAATCTCATTACTAACGATATTTGTAAGAGTATAGTCAATTCAGTTGAATTCGGATATAAGGAGCGAGGAGCGAAACCTATAATAATAGGCGAGACGACGAGTAACGCAGTAGGCGAGTCCAAATCAATTGACTATAATTATTGCTATACTTATTTGCTTAATAATCAAGGAAGATATTTATTTGATTTTTTCGTGTATGTTCATAACCCTGAGACAATTTACCTTGATATTGATAAAAGTAATAAAGCTGCTTTGATAGAGTATTTAAACTTCTATAAATTTCGCTCAAAAATACAAGTAATAGATTGTAGTGACGAATATAAAGTTATCTACTCACTTCAAAAATTAGATATAGACTCGCTAATTACGGTTCGTGATCCTCGTTATGCTAAGCTTGGTTTCCGCTCAATAAATAAGCTCGATGTCATACCGCGGCTTGACCTCGGTATCCAGAAAATAATTAAAAAAGACTGGACCCCGTGGTCAAGCCACGGGGTGACAGAGGGGGAACCGCCCCCCTCAACAACGTCTCCCCGCGAAAGCGGGAATCCAATATACCTAGAAGATAAATATAATTTTGCAATAATAGATGGTGTGGAAGATTTAATCACAGATAAATCTATTCCAAATATGTATGGTGCTGAGGAGTTAAATGCAATTAGTTTTGATAAAGGTTGTTATGTCGGGCAGGAAGTGATTTCAAGGGCTAAATATCAAGGAGTTATAAGAAGAAAGATATATAAAATTACAGCAGATGAAGATTTATCTTCATTAGTTAAAGATGAAGAAATACTCGCAGATAACAATAAAATCGGCGTAATATGCTCAAGTTATCACAATAAAGCAATCGCCTTAATCAGAGAAGAAAAATATCTTGCCGATAAAGAAGCTGATGTTACCGTTAAAGGGATTAAAATAAATTTATCTCTCGCACCTTGGTATTAAATAATAGTTAATTTTTTAATAATTACTTGACATTTATTAGTTTTTATAAAAAATTAATATAAATTGGAGACTTTTATGTATACACCTTTTCAATTATTAACTTCAGGAAACATACAATTAATACCGGCTATATTAAACGGAACTAATGTTAACAGCAAACTTAATATTTTTGAAGCTCTTTGTAGTTTAATACCTCAACAATAAGATCATAATGCTAAAAATGTTTTAGAAAATACTGCTGTATAGATTTAAACAAAATGATCCTCATCCCTGACACTAATTGGGATAAGAAAGATACAAACGGTAATACTATACTTGAATGTGGTATTTGGAGTAATAGCTCCAATGTTATTGATGTATTGCATCATAACCCTGCACTTATGGCAAAATTTGTTTCAACTGAGAAAGCACAAATTCATAATTTTTTCCGTGTTGCTTGCTATGGAGTCGCATATTTCTGATGATTTCCGTAAGACACAAATTGAAAAATTTACACAATTAGGTTTAGATATTAATGATCTTGGTCAAGATAATCATATTGCTTTATATTCTACAATAAATATTTATTTAAATACATATTTAAATAAATATCAGCTTATTACTAATAATCCGAGTAATCAAAATATAAGTTTATTTCAAACTCAAATGGATAAATATTATAAAATAATTGAGAATCTAGTTAAATTTGGTGCTAATCCTTCGCTTGAAGCAAATAATATATTAAATTTATTAGCTACTGGTACTTTACAAATACAAAATACAATATCTAAAATGTCCGATAACGGTCATAAATATTTAGCTCAAGCAGGTTTTAAAACTTTAATAATGAATGTAAAGGAATGAGTAGAAAAAACATTAGAAAATTGTAACCTTGAAAATTCTACCGGCGGTAATAA
>NZ_AWXL01000016.1:0-32864 GCF_000485845.1 Rickettsia gravesii BWI-1
AAAAGCATCCGGTCAAGAAAAAACATTGTTAATCAACAATTTTAAAGAGCTAAAATCTTTAGCTGAGTCTATAATAGAAAAAATAGTAAAACATCAAGGATTTAATCCTAACATTATGGATCAATTGAATTCTAATGCAATAGCATGGTTCGGTGAATTTGGAGCCGAATTCTTAGAAAAATGCATAAAAAATACGCATACAAAACCTGATGTAAATTTCTATGATAAGAGTGGTAAAACACCACTTGATTGGTATAGCGATTATAACACTACTAAAATCGTAGAAACTTTAATAAAAAATGGCGGCAATGTAAATCTTCAGTGTACTCAAGATGCAGCTACTCCTAGCCATAGATTATTTTTAAATAATTCAAAAGTTAATGCTAACAACCCAAAACTTCCAACTCTAAAAGCATTATTAAATAAAGAAAACAAGCCGCCGTTTTATCCAAGTATCAAGATGGTGGATATTAGGTCAGGCAGTAGAAGAGTTTAATCTTTATGAATAAAAATGAGTCTTGTATGTCATTCCTAGCTAAAAGCGGCCTTATTGCATGGCTCGTTTATGTCATGCCCGCAGAAGCAGGAATTCAGCATAAAGCGAGATAAAGCAAGCTTTAAAAAAATCTTTTAAAAAGTTTTGAAGTACTGGATTCCCGTCTACGCGGGAATGACATCGCGTCTTATGACACCCATGTGTATTCGTAGGAATGATATACTTTTTTAACTCCACAAAAATATTGTTTGTTTCTTTTTTTATCTTTATTATTATTTGCATAGAAAATCCCTATAACTTAACTCTATGCCAAATATAGATCTCCTTATTTTTATTAGCTTTTTAGCGATTAATTTGCTAGTTGGACTTCTAAATATCAAAAATATAAAAAATATTCGCGAATATGCGATAGGAACAAGGAATTTTTCTACAGGTACAATAGTCGCAACTCTTATTGCTACTTGGATCGGTACCCAGAAAAAATAATACTGGATCCCCGTTTTCACGGGGATGACAATAAAATTCTATTGCTTGAAGACGTTAATGAAAAAGCCTATGCCGTGCATCGTAACCTAGTTCAATTAAAAAATACCGGTATATTTGAATGCATAAAGGCAATAATCTTTGGTGATTTTACTAAAGGGGATGAGTTTGTAGAACAAGCTATAAAAAGTTTTTGTTTAAATCATATTCAAAATATTGGAACTTATAAAGCAGCAGGAATAGGGCATGGAGAAGTAAATCATCCGGTTATTATGAATCATGAAGTAATTATAAACAGTAATGTTTTAAGTTTTACTAGCCCTTTTGAAATAGTAGAAAACAAATGACAAATTCTATCAGAATAGGTACAAGAAAAAGTCCACTTGCTTTAATACACACTAATTTAGTTATTCAGCAAATCAAACAATTTTTTCCTGATATTAATTGTGAAATAGTGCCGATTATTACTAGCGGGGATTTAATCCAAAATAAACCATTATACGATATAGGCGGTAAAGCTTTATTTTTAAAGGAAATAGAGCAAGCCTTGCTTGATAAAAAAATTGACTTAGCTGTTCATTCTTTAAAAGATGTACCGGGTAGAATACCTGAACCGCTAGTAATAGCTGCTGTTTTAGAGCGTGAAGACCCCAGAGATGTTTTTGTTTGTCTAAAATATAAATCTATAGAAGAGCTGCCGCAAAATGCCGTAATAGGTAGCTCGGCAGTACGAAGAAAAGCATTTATCCAAAAAATAAGACCGGATTTAAAGGTAACGGTTTTTAGAGGGAATGTTGATTCAAGAATAAAAAAGCTAATGACCGGCGAAGTTGACGCAACAATTTTAGCATATACAGGTCTTAAAAGGTTAGAGGCGTTTAATCCGGAGTATTGCCATTTGATAGAGTATTCACAGATGTTACCGTGTATAGGGCAGGGAGTCATTGCAGTTGAGATTAGAAAAGACGATAATGCTATGCTTGAGATATGCAACCAAATTAATCATCTTCCCACTTTTGAACTAATAAAACCCGAAAGAGCATTTTTAGAGTATCTAGATGCTAATTGCCGCACCCCGATTGCTGCTTATTCACAATATCTAGATGCAGATCCTAGACATCTTTCCAAACTCGCTTATAGGGAGGCATTTGAAGGAAACACGGAAGCACTTGCCACTGCAGTGTACAAAAGCGATCGCACAGATGCGAGTACCGGATTGACGTACAAATTACCCCTAGAAGTAGAGTTTGGGAAGATGTCTAATATACAAACCGATTTTATGCTCGGTAACCTTGACGGCAGTAAAATAACTTTCCATACCGAAACTACCAATATAAAAACTTCAACAGAAGCAGGCATAAAAGCCGCTAAAATGATGTTGGAAGCTATCTGTAAATAAATTTTAATCGATAATTTAATTCTTTTTTGCTGCAAATTATAAGATTTTTTTGAAATATGAATAACATCCTATCAAAAATCTTATCAATTTTTGCTAAAAAAGCTCTTTACTTGCTAATTACAATTTATTTACAGATAACCTCTTAAATCAACTAGACAAATATATATTTAGGGAATATATTCCTAAAATATCCATCTAAATTTGCAAGATATTATCATGACAATACAAAGATTTTTAGACTTAGAATTACCAAAAGGACAGTCCTGTTTTTTGTGGGGAGCACGTAAAACTGGTAAGTCAACATATCTGAAACAACGTTTTCCGGATAGTTTATATTATAGATTTATTACAAGCGGATATCTATAAAGTTTACTTTCAAAATCCTGAACGTTTAAGAGAAGAACTTAAGTCAAAAGACGACATCTCAACTATTATTATTGATGAGGTGCAAAAAATTCCCTTACTGTTAGATGAGGTTCATTATTTAATAGAATCTAATAAATCTTTACAATTTATCCTTTGCGGCTCCAGTGCTAGGCGCTTAAAATCAACAGGTAGCAATTTACTTGGCGGAAGAGCTTGGAGATATATGTTTTTGCCGCTATGCTATTCTGAGATAAAAGAGCTTGATTGGCATAAAATTTTTAATCATGGACTAATACCTGATCATTATATTGCATCAAAAAAGATTCATAAATATCTTGCGTCCTATTTATATGACTATATTTTACCTGAAGTACAGTTTGAAGCAAATTTAAGAAAACGCGAAGCATTTGCAAGGTTTCTAGAGATTATAGGCATTTCAAACGGTGAGATGATAAATTATAGTAATATAGCAAGAGATTGCGGTGTTGATGCAAAAACCGTTAGAACATATCTTGAAATATTAGAAGATATGTATTTAGGATATCATCTTTATCCGTATAGATCACGTAGTAAAAGGCAAATTATTACGGAAATGCCTAAATTTTACCTTTTCGATACCGCACTTAGCAATTACCTAAGGAAATATGAATATCAGGAAATGACAGGGTTTGATGCTGGTAAATCTTTTGAGCATTATGTATTCTTAGAATTAATAGCTTATAAATATTTAAACGACAAAAGAGATGAGTTATTTTATTGGCGTACTAAAGAAGGATATGAGGTTGATTTTATATTTCAAAATAATGCATTTGAAGTTAAAATTGCTTCTTCTATACAAAAAAATCATTTAAAAGATCTATTAGAATTTAGTAAAGATAGTGATTTTAAATTACATGTTATATCTTTTGAAAAAACAAAACGTATAATTAATTTAGAAAATAAAAAAATTACCATTTGGCCTATTCAAGAATTTTTAGATACTCTTTGGAATAATGAAATATGGCGATAAAATAATTAATAAATTTTTTCTTAAATTTTAATTTAAAACTAAACTGTATGGTTTATTACCCATATGAATATATGGACATTTAGTATAGAGCTAAGTATTATTAAATTAATCGATTAAAGGCTAAAAATGCATTCTTCTTTTGAATGGGGTGAAGAAAAAAATAAAATTAATATTGGTAAGCATAACGTAAGCTTTTATGAAGCTCAAAAAGCTTTTCTAGATATCAAAAGGATAATCCTTCAAGATGTAGACCATAGTATTACAGAAAAAAGATATTTTTGTTTAGGTAAAGTTGATGGTAATATTTTAACAGTCCGTTTTATGTTCCGATATAATCACATAAGAATTTTTGGAGCAGGATACTGGCGTAAAGGTAAGAGAATTTATGAGCACGAGAATAAAATACACTGATGGGGAAATAGGGGAAGTAACAATAGTAAAAGATTTCTTACCACACCCTAGAGAACTTTTATTAAAAGATGATTCAGTAAAAGTAACCATTTCTTTAAGTAAAGAGAGCGTAGAATTTTTTAAATCAGAAGCAGCAACTGCACATGTTCCTTATCAAAAAATGATTAGGATTTTACTAGATCAATATACTAAGCACTATAAAGACAATAAAAGGGCATAATACTATAAACTGAGCTGGCGGATAGGGTGGGATTCGAACCCACGGTACGGTTGCCCGTACGCCAGTTTTCAAGACTAGTGCCTTAAACCACTCGGCCACCTATCCAAGAAGATTCATACCAAATAATCTTATATATTTCAAGGACAATCTTGCAATATATGAATTTAAATTACAAATCCGAATTGTTCTTTCACTTCATTAACCGTTTCAGAAGCTCTAATTCTTGCTTTTTCTGCTCCTTTGTGCAGTATTTTTAATAAATATTCTTTATCATTCATTAATTCTAAATATTTATCACGTATCGGTTGTAGATTTGTAATAATAATTTCTGCCAAATCTTCTTTAAATTTTGCGAAACCTTGGTTTTGATAATTACCGATTATTTTTTCCAAGCTTTCTTCGGATAAACTGCTATAAATATCTAATAAATTACTAATTTCCGGTCTTGTTTCTTGATCATAGCTAACAAAACTTAAATGATCGGTTTTAGCTTTTTTTATTTTTTGATGAATAAGATCGTTATCGTCTTTTAAATTGATACGGGAAAAATCCGAAATATCAGATTTACTCATTTTCTTTAATCCATCCCGTAAGCTCATGATTTTTGTGCCTGTTTCACTAATTAAAACCTCAGGAACTTTTAGAATTTCTTTGTTAAATTTTCTATTTATTACCCCTGCAATATCTCTTGTTAGCTCTAAATGCTGCTTCTGATCCTCACCTACAGGCACTATATCGGCTTTATATATTAAGATATCTGCTGCCATAAGTACCGGATAGGAAAATAACCCAAGATAAGCCTTTTCTTTATCGCTACCTGCTTTATCTTTAAATTGCGTCATGCGCTTTAACCATCCAAGCGGTATAACGCAATTTAGTAGCCAAGCAAGTTCAGTATGCTCTTTCACCATACTTTGGGCAAAAATCGTTACTTTGTCGGGGTTAAGCCCTGCTGCTAAATAAACAGCAAGCACCTCCATAATTGAATTGTTAAGTTCTGATGGCTTAATATCAACCGTGATAGCATGCAAATCTGCTAAGAAGAAAAAACAATTATATTCTTCCTGCATTTTAACCCAGTTTTTAATTGCACCAAGATAGTTACCGAGATGTAAAGAACCGGTTGCTTGCACACCGGAAAGAACAGTTTTTTTCATTTAATACCTTTTTATTTTATTCATTGTAAAATTATGTTATAAATACCATTTTAATTATATAATTATCTTAATAATTATGCTGTGGCGTTTAAGAATTTTATCATTTTACGGATTATTATCGTTATTTACATTTATTTTTTTTCTTATATGTTACATACCCGTAACATTTTTCAATGTCAACTATCAAATAAGATATAGAATTGCCATTATCTTTTCTTATACTTTTGTGTGGCTTGCAAAAATTTGTTGCGGTTTAAAATATGAAGTAGAGGGGCTTGAGAAATTACCGAAGACTACTTCAATAGTCGTGTCTAATCACCAATCCTTTTGGGATCAAATGTTTATGCAACTGATTATTCCTAAACATTCTTGGGTATTAAAGCGTGAATTATTTAATATACCCCTGCTTGGTTGGGGACTTCGGATGGTTAAACCTATTGCGGTTGACCGTGGTACTAATAGCTCGGTTGCTCAGATTTTAAGAGAAGGTCAGGAAAAAATAAAAGAAGGATTATGGTTAATAATATTTCCGGAATCAACTAAAATTCCGCCTGATAGAACGGTAAAATTTAAACCAAGTGCCGTAAAGCTTGCTTCAATTACTAAAGTTCCAATTGTGATGATGGCTCACAATGCCGGTTTATTTTGGCCTAGAGGTTTTTGGTTTAAGCAACCTGGAACTATAAAGATAAAGATTATAGGTGTAATAGAAAAAGAAGAAATAGAGCAAACAGACGTACGTATACTTAATGACAAGGTTGAGCAAATTATTAACAGTGAAAAGCAAAAATTATTAAATTAATATTAGGTTTTAAAAATAATTAGTATTATCATAAAATTACAACTTAGTTCTTATGGAGGTATTTATGGTAAGTACAGCACCGTTAAAATTAATTGCGGTTATCGATAGTAAGCAAATGATGCTTTACGACGCTCAAGGAGTTAAAATTACTACTAATACACCTTTAAAATTATCTTTGGATTTAGAGGAGCATCACCACCATAGAGAAAAAAGACAAAGCCTTTACCAAAATAAATCTACACCGGCTTCGTTGTTTGAGCCGCATACTTCGCTAAAAGATATAGAACATAAAGAAGCAGCAAGGAGCGTTATTAAACATTTAGAGAAAGTAACTACTGCTGATCAAGCTAAATATAAGGAATTGATTATTGTAGCAGAACCGCAAATGCTTGGATGTGTTAGACAAGAACTTAAAAACAGTCTAAAAAAGATGATTACTAAAGAAATTGCTAAGGATTTAGTGCAACATAGCGTAGATGCAGTGGAACGAACAGTATTTTCTTAGATAATCTTTATATGTCATTCCCGCGCAAGCGGGAATCCAGTAAAACCTATAAAAAACTTGTTTTTTTAGGTTTATTTTGTCAATAATCTGTAATTTTTATACTAGTATTAAGGTAATTTTTCTAGACTCCCGCTTTCGCGGGAATGACATATAAGTCGTACAACAAGGTTTTTAGTCGCTTGCAATGATGATATAAATTAGGTACCTAACTTATTCAACATTTCTTTTGTATTATTTGAGATAGTTAAACCAATTTGCTTATCTGTATCCTCAAAAGTTTTTATAGTCTTTTCATTAGGAATCTTAATATGTGATTTGAAAGGCAAACCGCCGCTATTTATACATTGATTTAGGAATATCCTCATGGCTTCTGACATAGTCATCCCCATTTGCTTAAATATTTCTTCTGCTTCAATTTTTATATCTGCTGAAACACGTAATCTAATATCTACTGTATTCATAATATAGCTCCATTCAGTTATTATTATCCGCTATAGTCAAATGATTTGAATTCACTTACATCGTCTCTCGTCGCTCTCTTATTATCTATAGGCTGCACTTCTCGCTCCTTGTAATTAAATCCAACTGATTTGACTACATTTTAGTATATATGGCGGCATGCGTCAATACAATCATATTTTAATTAAGAATAGTTGCACTAATAAGAAAAAGTGGTAAAATATCATATCGAACAAATTAAATATTATGAATAATTATGCCGCAAATTTATTTTAACGGTCCGGAAGGACGAATTGAAGGAAGATATGCAAAAGCTACCTCGCCTAACGCCCCTATTGCATTAGTTCTTCATCCTCATCCTTTATATGAGGGTAATATGAATAATAAAGTAGTTTATAATGCCTATAAGATTTTAGCAGATAACGGTTATACCGTCTTACGTATTAATTTTAGAGGAGTAGGGGGATCACAAGGTAAATTTGATAACGGAGTCGGTGAAGTGGTTGATGCGGGGGCAGCTCTCGACTGGTTACAGCAGAATAACCCAAATGCTCAGTCTAATCTGATATTAGGATTTTCTTTCGGAGCATGGATAGCTATGCAACTTGTAATGCGACGTCCGGAAATAAATCATTTTATTGCTATTTCGCCGCCGGTTAATACAATTCATAAATATGACTTCTCATTCCTCTCACCTTGTCCTATTCCAGGGTTTATATTACAGGGAGATAATGATAGTATAGTATCGGCAGATGATGTAAAAGACCTAGCAAATAGATTATCTAAGCAACAATCCCATATTAAAGTTGATTATAAAATTATCAATGGAGCTGATCATTTCTTTCGTTATAAAACTGAAGAATTTTCTAAAGCAATAAATGCTTATTTAATAACAATTCAATCTAATTATCATCACCATAATAATAATGTAAATGAAAAAATTAGTAAGAGCCCAAAGAAATTATTTTTATATTAGTTTTTGTTGTGTGGTTCGGCTTATCCGTCATTGCGAGCAAGCGTTGTTGCGTAGGTACCCAAGTCGTCATTGCGAGGAAATTGCGTAGCAATTGACGAAGCAATTCAGTAAAAAATTCTGTAAATCAGAATTTTTTTTATTATTTTTCCGGATTACCACACAGTCTACGGCTACTCGCAATGACGATTTGCTATCCACGTGGGAATGACATAAAAGAATCCATATCACAACGTCTACAATTCTAAATAAGCTTCTATTGCCAAAATTAATATTTCATCTTTTTTAGCATCTAACTCTTGAGTTAATTCTTCGTAAATTTGTCTATCTGATAGAGAAGTAAATTTTTTAAATAGCTGCACTAATTTTAAAGAGGGGATAATATGAAAAGCATCTTTTAATATTTTGATCTTTTTATTAACATTAAGCTTATTATTTAAATTAAAGTAAAATTCTAGTAATTCGTCGTTATAAAAATTTAAATCTACAGCCGTTGCCAAATAATCTATAGCATTAGCCGTATTATTACTTTCTACTTCTTGCTTCGCTGCTAATAAATAATACTCAGCAATTTCTGGCATAGACTCATGTTTATGAAATTTTGCGAGCTTATTCGTTATAAAAATAAATTTCGTCCATAGAGAAAGTCTAGCATAACAACGCATTAAAGTAATTAAATTGTCAATATCAAGTTCATTGAAATTATAAGCCTTTGTTGCGTAATTTTCTGCTTTCTCATACAAAGATTTATCATAATAAAGTTTTGCTAGATTTTTGCTACCGTAAAAAACAAATTCTTTAGATGTAATAAGTTTTTGAAAATAGGAAATTTTTCTATCTACATCCTCTTCAGTTACGGCTAAGATTAAATTATGGAATTCTTGTGAATCTTTTAGATCTTCAGAAGATAAATTTTTGCGAGCAATAGAAGCAGATTTAGCTTTATTATTCATAATATGTTCGGCAAAAGCTAAAATTAAAGCATATCTATCATGATTAATTGTTCGTTTACTAAAAATATTATGTATTTTAGATGGTAAATCGATAATTAATATTAGAAATCTAATGACAATAAAGCAAGAAATTAGTAATAAAAGCCCTAAAATAAGACTAAAGAACAAGGTAGTCTCAATATTATAATCATATAAACTAATAAAAACTTTTGAATCAAAGTTCTCTATAAAAGTAAACCCGAAATAAAGCAGTAAAAAAGTAGCACATATTAATAATAACCTAAACATCTTTATTTACAAACTCCTGCATAAATTTTTCTGAATAAAGGCAATCGATTAGATAGTTTAAGTTCTCTAAAATTAGAGCTTTATCTTGTTCTTTTATCATCATAGCAGAAGGTTTTTTTTCAATTTTGATAAACTTCTCCAGCCACTTATGGTTGGTAGGAAAAACTACTTCCATATTACTTGATTTAGAAAAAAGATAATTATTATATGCTTCTAAGTTATTTAAAATATTCCTTATATCTTGAGGCAGCAGGCGGGATTTTACTATTCTTAGTTCTTTACTATAATCCTTATCTTGCATGAAATTATATACTAATAGATTTACATTTAATAAGTAATTAATATAGTCAAGTGATACCCATCCACCTACCTCGTCACTCGTCGCTCTCCTATTAGTTATAGGCTTCGCTCCTTGTGCCTTGTATCCGAATGAGGCTGAATTGACTACAGTTTCTAATTTTGGTTCTACTAAATTAGTTGGTGCTTCAGGAAACTTTAAAGAACTTACGTAATTTAAAAGCGACTTGGTAGATAATAGAGGAGCTACTTCCTTTTCTTCCAGGGTAGTATTTTCTTTATTTTCTACTGCTTGATCAGGAATTTGGCTTAAATCCTTATTTTCACTTTTAAACAGTTTTAAAATATCGGATCTATTATGATAAAGAGTAAAAGAAGATAAGACAAATATTACTATTGCTATAAAAAAGATGTTTTTGCTTTTAAATAAACTATCGAATTTGTGCATTTTCAGATAATAACTTGATTATATCGTTAAGATTTTGATCATCACAATAAACCACATTTTTTATAAAAGGTCTAACTATATTTGCGACTTTCAAACTTATGGCTACAACTAAACTATCTTGTAAGTACTCTAGTAAATTATTTTGAAGTAATAATTTTACTAAAGTCCTAGCACTATTTTGAGAATAAAGTAATATAAAATCAATATTATTTTTAAATTCTTTTATAATAGATACGGACAGCTCATTCAAATATTCTACATTATAAATGATATGTCTAGCTATTTTGCTAGGTAAATCTTTAGTAATTTCATTTGAAGATAAATATATAGTCTGCTCATATAAATCAGGAGGAAAATACTTAATCAAATCTTCCACGTTTTTAGCAGTATACATTACTTTTTTGCCTAATAATTGTTTTGACTTACTACCTACTACCCAAATATCTTGTTTTAAGTTATGACCGGTTAAGATACTTGCCGCATATTTACTAGTTATTATTATATTTGAGTAATTATCTAAAATATCGATATTAAAATCTAGAGTTTTATATTTAATTAAAGGACAATGAATATCACGTAAATCTAAATTATATTTACTTATTTCCTTTATAGTTTCATTATTTTCTTCAATATGTCTAGTTAATAAAACCGATTTCATACAATATTTGTACTCCAATATAAAAAGCAACTGCCCAAATAATAATAGCAGCTATTTTATTAATTACAGTTAAAATCGTACTACTTTTATTTAGCTTTCTGATATTATAACCTGCAACTGCTAAAGCAAAAAACCATATCCAAGATATAAGTATGCAAGTTAAGGTAAATATAATTTTTGCAATACCGCTATACTTTAAAGCACTAATACCTATTACTATAATCGTATCCATAATTGCATGCGGATTTAATATTGACACCGATATAGCAAATAAAATTTGTTTTTTAGCTGAAAAAGTCCCGGAATTCATTGTAAGATCAATAGGCAGCTGATTCCAAGTATTATATCCCATATAAATTAAGAAAATAAATCCAACAATAAATATAGATAATTTTAACCAAGAAATTTCAAGAATTAACAAAGATATCCCAAGAACTGCCATACATATAAGCATAGTATCACATATTGAGGCTGCAATTATGCCTGGGTAAAGCCTTGCTAAACTTTGGCTGTTTTGCTCCTTGATTGAATATAAAAATATTCTGTACTCCGAGCGGCACTATTAAACCGAGAGCTAAAACGATGCCATGTAAAAAAGCACTTAATATATCATTCATTATTGTAATTTGGTTTTTATTTTTAATAATATTAATAAAGACGGAATAGTTATAATAGTAGTAAATAAAAAGAAATTTTGCCAACCGAAATTTACTACCATATAGCCTGAAATTATAGGAAAAATTGAGCGCGAAACCCCCATCATCGATGAAAGAAAAGAATATTGAGTAGCTCGAAATTTACCTTGACAGAGTGAAGAAATAAAAGCGATATAAGCAGTCATCGTCATACCGCCGGTAATACTTGCTATTCCTATCGTAATAAATAATAATAAAGAATTTTTACCGTTTATTTCAAGAAAAATAAATAAAATATGTCCTAAAGCATGAATAATACCAAATAAAAATATACTATTTAATATATTTTTATGTTTCATAATAACACCGCCGACAAGTCCACCGATTATAGCTCCTACAACTCCACAAAACTTTCCAACGCTTGCTATTTCAAAAGCATCATACTCAAGATGAAGCAAAAACGGATTAATCATAACATTAATTAAGTTATCCGGTAACCTATATAATACTAGGAAAATTAATATAAGAATAATGAAATAAACAGAACCTATAGGTTTTAACGCATTATATATAAAATTTATTATGTTTTTTTTATTTTGATTATTTTTTATATCATTCTTGATTATCTGTATATGTATGTTCTCGTTTAAATAACAATACTTAATTCCTACAATCAATAAAATTAAATAAATAAATACTAAACCGGCAAAGATTTTATATATTTCATTAAATGTTAAATAAATAGATAAATAAATAGCTCCGGAACCGGCTAAAAGCATACCGACCCGATAACCGAATATATATATTCCTGAAGTAAACCCAAGCGATTCTTTAGGTACTATTTCCGTTCTTAAAGCACTTAATATAGTATCTTGTGCAGCACTAAAAAAAGAAATAATTAAAGCCGTGAAAGTAAATAATAATAGATTAGTACTAGGATCTAGAAAGCTGAAAATATATATAAGAAATATCAATGCACTACTAGTTAAGCAAATCCAAGATAACCTATGACCGAATATTTTGTTTAAATATTTAATTTGCACTGCATCAAAAATCGGTGCTAACAAGAAATTAATAGAGTAGGGAAGCGTTATGAATGATAATATACCGATTGTTTGCAGTGCTATATCTTCTTTAGCAAGCCAATAATTTAAAGTATTACCGGTAATCATTAGATTAAAACCGCTAATAAGCCCAAACAACCAAATAATACATAAACGAGAGTTATTTAACATGAATTTATATACTTCGAGTAAATGAAGAATTGATAGACGAAGATCAACTTCAAAAAGAGCAAGGAGTGTCTATAAGGCGAGGAGCGGAGCATATACTTAATACGTGAGCACCGCAGAGTTTATGAGACAAAGTAGCCAATTTTTGAAGTTCATCGAGTATATATGCCTTTAGCTCTAAATTCCTATAGACTTAATATGCAAAAATGTGAGTATTCTGTTTATTTGCGGCATGTAATGTAATCATGTTATTTTAATTTCTCAATATCTTTCTTATCTAATTTTGTTATTTTCATAATAGCTTCTAAAGAAAGTCCTTCTTTTCTTCATTTCTTTAGCCATAGTAATTTTCCCTTTTTTCTACCTTCTTCAATACCTTCTTGTTTCCAGATATGGGCTACGCTATTTATAAGGTTTCCTCCTAATGCAGGGTTTAAATGCGATTTAAGCATTTTTTCTATTTCTATTTTATCATTTTCCCTAATCTTATTCAAGGTGTAGGACAAAATTAGCTCTATATAATCTATACCGATATTAACTTTAATAAATTCTGATAAAAGATCAGCTACTTCTTGCCATCTCTTTAATAAATCTAGTTCGTGGATATGTTTTTAAAAAAAACTACAAGATTCCAGACCAAGCTTTTTCTTTTAATTTTTCATCAGAAATATTTTAAACATTAATTAACTGATAATCATTAATCCATGTATTTTTTACAAGTTCACTGTTTTCAAATAACTCCCATAGATTAGTAGGTGCATTATAGTTTTGTACACCATTGTAGAACACACAAGGGTACACAAAAGGAAATTTTTTATTTCCTATCGCTTTCCTATGATATTCAGCAATTTTTAACATATATTTAAACAAACGAAAAGCCATATACGGATCAGGAGCGCTGTGGTTTTCCAAAAGTAAAAATAAATATCCATTTTCATTATTAAATTTAGCGGAAAATAAAATATCTACTATAGATTTCTTTAGGCTACGCTCTACAAAACTATCTTTTTTCCATTCTAAGAGCTTCAAAAGAAAGTAAAGTTTTGATATGTGGCGGTAGGTAGGTTTCAAAGAACTCTTGAGTAACTATAGGGTTTTCAAATGCAGCTCTTATAACCTTAAACATAAATGTTATTTTTTGACAAAAAACATTATATAAGGTTCTTTATTAGAGTATATAAATAACTAATAAATTTTTTATCGCTATTTGTAATAATTACTGCTCTTTTGTTATTAATTGTTAAAATCCATGCATTAATTTTTTATAATATGTAAATGTCTCGTACGAATTTAATACTATCTTTTTTTATTTTTCTAGCAGTAATAATTACAGCAACTTTTTTCATAAGTAATTACAGAATGTATAAACTACAGGTTGTATTATAGATATTGGGAATTATAGTTATAAAAAGTTCTATAGTACCATACGTGAAGATCAATTAAATTTTGATCTAGCACTTGAGCAATTAGAAGATAGCAAATCTTTAAACTCAAAAGATAAAGCAAGGTTAGAAAAAATTTGCTCTTTTCAAGTAGAAGACGGAATGGTGCGTTTGGAGGTAGCAAAGGGTTATGATTGCTTACTACGTCTTTATCTAGATAAAAAGGCTACTTTAGTTCAACAATATAAAGCGATTAAAAACGGTAGTTATGGTTTAGATACTTTAATTTAGCTAAACTCATTATTTTAGGTCACGAAGGAAAAGTAAAAGAAATATTAGAAATAAAAAATGATGATGATTTCCTAAAATATTATAGCGGTTATACAACGGATGAGATTCCTTTTTTAAACAGTTTACTCTCTTAATATACTGGAACTTACTGCTAGATGATGACATATTGTAGTCATAAAATGACAAAAGAATGTAAGAGAAATATAGCTCATTCTTATAAAAATAGCGGGGTAGTATTTTTAAACTTAAAAAATATGCAAGAAAAGCAAGATAAAAATATGCTTTTAGAAACTCTACAAAATTCAAAATGTGATTTTTCTTTTCCTGACCAAAATTTATTAAATGTTGCATTTCAGCATTATATTTATCCCTTATCGATATTTTTCTTATTTCATTTTGCACTATGCAGGACCTAAGCCATGGACTACCGATAAGCAGGAATTATGGAAAACAAATCAGGACAAATTAGATAAGATCACAAAATATTACTGGCGATATAGAGAAATAACACCTTGGAGTAGTATAAATTAATTATTTTAATTGACTTTAGCACTTAAGAGATTTAAAAGTTAACTTTAATATGTAAGGTTACAATAAAAATGTTACCGCCTAAAATTTTCTTTGAAAAAGTTAAAGAAATAATGTGGCCTATAGAAAGGAAAGAATTAAAGCTATTTATACCTATGGCTTTAATGATGTTATGTATCCTTTTTAATTTTGGGGCTTTAAGATCTATCAAAGATAGTTTAGTAGTACCCTCTATGGGAGCTGAAATTATTAGCTTCTTAAAATTATGGTTAGTATTACCCTCGTGCGTAATTTTTACCGTACTTTATGTCAAGTTTAGTAATAAATTAAATTTTGAATATATTTTCTACATTATAGTCGGCAGTTTTTTACTATTTTTCTTATTATTTACCTATATTATTTATCCAAATCAAGATATTTATCATCCTAATGATGAAATGATAAATAACTTAATTGCTTCATACCCTAATTTTAAATGGTTTATTAAAATAGGTAGTCAATGGAGTTATGCACTAATGTATATTTTCGCGGAATTATGGAGTGCAGTAGTCATAAACTTAATGTTTTGGCAGTTTGCCAATCACATTTTTGATACTTCTAAAGCTAAAAGATTCTATCCTGTTCTTGGAATGGTAGGTAATATCGGTCTTATAATAGCAGGCAGCGTACTTGTCTTTTTCTCAAGCGGGCAGGACGTCATTGATTCAGAATTATTACCGGATTCTTTTAATTCATCTGCCGGAAATGCTATAATGCTTCAGCCAATCATGTCAATTATTGTTACTGCAGGAATAATTGCTATGCTTCTATTTAGAATAATAAATAGATTTATTTTAACAGATTCCATAAATGTTTTAGATACAAAAAAAGTTACAGCTAAAATGAAAACAAAACTTTCGGTAATTGAAAGTATCAAATTAGTAATTCACTCAAAATATATAGGTCGTATTGCCTTATTAATAATCTGTTATGGATTATTAATAAATATAGTTGAAGGACCTTGGAAAGCAAAAATAAAAGAATTACATCCAAACACTATAGACTATGTTAACTTTATGGGCAGGTTTAATATTTGGATGGGGATATCATGCGTTACTTTCATGATAATAGGTAGTAATATTCTTAGAAGACTCGGTTGGCTCATTTCTGCATTATTAACTCCTATTATGTTGTCTATTACCGGCTTGATGTTTTTTATCTTTATAATTTTTATTGAAGAAATAGGAGCATGTTTCGGTGATTTGCATCTTCTATATGCAGCGATTATTGTTGGAGCAATTCAGAACATACTGAGTAAATCGTCCAAATATTCATTATTCGATTCAACAAAAGAAATGGCGTATATTCCTTTATCTTTAGAGCTTAGAACTAAGGGAAAAGCTGCCGTAGAGGTAATAGGTACTAAATTCGGTAAATCGCTTGGAGCATTTATACAGTCTTTGATATTTATTATTATTCCGACTGCTACCTTTGATTCTATTATAATATATTTATTAGTAACTTTTATAGTTATGATGAGTTTATGGATTTGGAACGTTATAAAATTGAATAAGGAATATATAGAGCTGTGTAAGTAAACGTCATTGCGAACGGGCATTGTTGCGTGGACACCACCCAGTCATTGCGAGTAGTCGTAGACTACGTGACAATCTCATGAAACAATAACAAATTCCTGAGATTGCTTAGTCAAAATTTTCAATTTTTCCTTGCAATGACGAAAAAACTTATCCTGAACGACGTAATACAACAACAGAAAATCACACTATAATACCGATTTAAAGATGAAAAAAATTCTTAAAATAATATTATTTATAACTATCTTTATTATACTCGCATATAGTGGGCTGTGGTTTACTATTATGTTCTCTTTATCACACTCTATAAATCAAAAATATGCCGGTACCAACCTTAATATAGAAGAGGCTGATAATAATCCTAATCAGCAATATCTTATTAAGTTTTCTAAAGTTCAGCCATATGGTTTTCCTTTCAAATTAGGTATTTCAGTAATTAATTGGCAAGAAGAGAGTATTAATAGAGCAACTGAATTTACCACACCGATAAATATCGGTTATGATTTACTTAAGCAGAAATTATTTATACATTTTTCCGGAGACGCATTCGGAAAATTTAAACCGGTTCAAAGAGGCTTTGGAGTAAGATTTTATAATGAGAACTGTATATTATCAACAAAAATACCGTTAAATTTTAAATTATTTGAAATAGTACGATTTAAAAAAGATTTATTTGAAGTTATAAATTTAATAGAAAATATTAAATTTACTTCCGGTAAAACAGAAATTTTTGACTTAGTCGATAATCAAAAATTATATGAAGAAGATCATACTATACTTACTATGTTATTTGACAAAAGTAAGTATTATACAAGTAAACAGGATTTCCTTGATAACATACCGCAAAAATTAGAAATTTATTATGAAACCGAAATAGTACAAAGTAACCTTGAAGATAGAATAATACCTGCCGGCTTATTATTATATAGACCCGCTTGGAATAATAATTTCAAATTTTCCGGTAATTTCTTGATTAGTACTAGTAGTGTGCATTTTAAAGATATTGCTAAAGATTTAACAATTAAAGTTACTAATGCAAAAATCAATAGTAATAACTTTGAAAATAATATTAATTTATTATATAAAGGTAAATTAAACGATTTCGGCAATAATAATATTGATCTTTTGGTAGATTCGCAATTTAAGCTAAAACCTGGTTTTATAATAGGTTCATTAGAATTTATAAAGAAATATTACGATAAACAAACCTATTTATTTAAACTTTCTGATAATAAGCTATATAAAGATTTTAATAATGAACTAAGCTATATTTTAAATAATAATAAACAATATAATTTTAGTATTTTTGAAGATAGGGAATATAATTTTAATTTAAATATTAATTTAGTGACTGAATTAAACAAATTAACTAGAGCACAGATAAATGCTTTAAGTCTCTATTCAAACGCATCGGGATTTAATATAATAAATGAAACTATAGTAAATGCTCTTAAAGATTCTTACAGTAAAGGTACGATAGTAATTAATGATTACTCTAGAATAATAGATGTTTTAAGTGCATATATATACGGAGTAGGGGATTTTAAAAATTTTTCGGAAGAGAGTCAGGAAGTATACGGGAATGCTTTGAAATCATTTTTAAAAACTATTTCCGATCACCCAAATTCATCTAATTTAATTGATGCTAGCATTGAGTATGTGTTTGATTTGTCCGATTTAAACAAAGCTAAAATAGGTAATATAGATGATATAAATAAACTTATACCTTTATATTATTTATCTTTATATCAAGCAGCAGTAAAAAAAGTGCAACCCGGTGAAAATGTAAAAGAAAAAATTATGGAGTTAATTCCTAATGTTAATCAAAAAATATTAGAGGAATGTATACTCGATGAACTTCGTTAATCATCATTGCGAACAACTGAAAGGAGCGTGGCAATCTCAGGATTTTGGCACAAGATTGCTGCGTCAAAATTTTCAATTTTTTCTTGCAATGATGGAAAAATTTATAAAAATACCATGAATATTATAGTAAAAATACAGCAAGATTTAAAAGATGAAGTAACTAAGTTAAACAATTTAATCATTAGCTGTTTAAAAAGTGATGAAGAATTAATAGAAAAGGTCGGTAAATATTTACTAGAAGCAGGAGGTAAAAGAATTCGTCCGCTTTTAACTATAATAACTGCTAAAATGTTTGATTATAAAGGCGATAATCATATAAAGCTCGCAAGTGCAGTTGAATTCATTCACACCGCCACATTGCTTCATGATGATGTGGTAGACGACAGCACTTTAAGAAGATTCAAACCTACGGCTAACGTTATTTGGGGCAGTAAAACAAGTATTTTAGTGGGTGATTTCCTCTTTAGTCAGTCTTTTAAGTTAATGGTAGCTTCCGGCTCTATTAAAGCTATGAATATTCTAGCTAAAGCTTCGGCAATTATTTCTGAAGGGGAGGTAGTACAGCTAGTGAAGTTAAATGAACGACGTATTATAACTATAGACGAATATCAGCAAATAGTTAAATCTAAAACCGCCGAACTATTTGGAGCTGCTTGTGCAGTTGGAGCTATTATAGCAGAGCAGGTAGACCATATTTCTAAAGATATACAGGACTTTGGGAAATTACTCGGTACGATATTTCAGGTTATAGATGACTTGCTTGATTATTTGGGTAATGATAAACAGGTAGGCAAAAATATTGGCGATGATTTCTTGGAAGGAAAAGTTACGTTACCGCTGATTTTTTTATATAATAAGTTAGAGCAAGATAAGCAGCTTTGGCTCGAAAATATAATTAAATGTGATAAGCGTACTAAAGATGACTTTGTAAAAATACATGACTTAATGGTAAAGCATGAAATTTACAATGAAACAGTTAATTATTTGAGTAACTTAGAAAATGAAGCAAGTAAGTTATTAAATAAAATTCCGGTTCAAAATATTTATAAAGACTATTTGTTTTCGATTATTAAATTTATTTTGGATCGCTCTTATTAATAGTTATTGCGTGAAGGCATTGTTGCGTGGATCAATTCTGCCCCTGTCATCCCGTATTTGCATTCGTAGCTCAGCTGGATAGAGCGTTGCCCTCCGAAGGCAAAGGTCGTTGGTTCAAATCCAATCGAATGCACCATTACTCATAACCTATATTAAAGAGATAAATTATCATTTATTTTATCATTTATTTTCCATAATATAGATTATAGAACAATTATTTAATTTATTGGTGCAACCTGCAACAAAAACCTATTTTGAACTACCTGCTTCTTTAGTATTGGAGATTTTTTCTCTATATGTTCAGGGATTGACGAATGGCTGGGACGGGAGGATTCGAACCTCCGGATGACGATACCAAAAACCGTTGCCTTACCACTTGGCGACGTCCCAATGTAGAAATTAGAAATGTATAGACTTTATACCAATAAATAGCGGAAACGTCAATTACAATAATGATTGTAAAAATAAATTTATTTCATTATTAAGCCAATTCCTCGCTTGCGTGGATAATAAATCATAAATTTTAGCTCTAATTTTGTTATAATATTCCTTGATATAGTTTATTTCATCAATATTAAGTAGTTTCATATCAGTCAATTTACTAGCATAAGGCACTAGGCTTAATGTCTCAAACTCAAGCCATCCATTATTTTCTTTTACATACATCAAATTCTCAATTCTAATACCATATTTTCCAGGAATATAAAAACCCGGTTCATTAGATAAGATCATACCTGCTTTAAGTATTGTTTTATTACGAAGATTTATGTTTTGCGGTCCTTCGTGAACACTTAAGAAGCTCCCTACCCCATGCCCTGTACCGTGTGGATAATCTAGCATTTCTTGCCATAAATATTGCCGAGTGAGTATATCAAGATTAGCTCCTGCGATGATATTTTTTGGGAATTTGGCCTTAGCTAAAGCAATATGTCCTTTAAGTACTTGCGTATAACGCTTTTTCTGCTCATCTGTCGGCTTACCTATTACTATTGTTCTAGTTATATCGGTAGTAGCACCTTGATACTGACCGCCGGAATCTATCAGTAATATCCCCTGCCCTTCAATTTTTTTAGCAGTTTTTTGGTCAGCTCTATAATGAATAATAGCACTATTTTCCTGAAATCCGCAAATAGCCGGAAAACTATCCGAAACATATCCCTCTTGTTTAGCTCGTTGCTCTGTAAGCTTTAAACCGAGGGAATACTCAGTCAATTCGTTGTTTTCACGGGGATGACATTGAGAAAAATCAGCAAAAAATTCACATAAAGCTACTGCATCTTTAATATGCAAATCGATTGCATGCTTAATTTCTACATCGTTCTTACAAGCTTTAAGCATTAAGCATGGATCGGTAATTTTTTGTACTTTTTTATCAGCTACTAAGTCCATTATATGAACAGATGCTATAGTATCATCAATAAAAATATTAGATATCTTCCCAAACTTCGCTTCTAGAGGTAATTTAGACATCGATCCGATACTCGCATCCTCACGTACGCTTTTGTACGCTGCGGTGCTGCGTTTCGTATCTCCTTTAAGTTCCTCTCTATAAGCTGGTTTGGAAAGATGTTTATTCTCGCTATCTCTTAAAATATTTTCAAATTCTTCTTCCGGTAAAATCGTTATTTCAGGACGAGCATTAATAATTTCGGCATCGATTCTTGTAGGATTTATAAACAAATATAATTGTGTAGAAGTGAGTATAACTTTTGCAAACATTAAAGGCGTATAAGCAACGTCACTAGCCCGCAAATTTAGTAACCAACATATGGAGGAGCTATCGAGAATGACTAAGGCAGATTGCTCGGTGTCATTCCCGTTTTCCTCTATGTCATTCCTGCAAAAGCGGGAATCCAAAAAAATTTTACGACATTTACTTATTTTATCAGTATGACTAACGCCCGCAAACTTAATATCATACAAATAAACTTTAGAGTTTGGCTCTAGCGGCTGATTTTGCCAAATCTTATCAACTAAATTTCCATTAATCTTCTGAAAATTGAATTTTAAATTTGATATAGTGGGATAAGTAAATAATTCAGAATCATATCCTATTTTTGCATCTTTACCAAACTTAGATATATCTTTTAAGTCAAAAAGCTTAAAAAGCTCTAAATCCAGCTCTTTATTTGCTTGCTCTAAATAACGTCCATCAGTAAAGAATAATGCTGTATCTTTATATATAATAGCTATACCGTTTGAACCAGTAAAACCTGTTATATATTCAAGTCTCTTTGCGTAGCTTGGAACATATTCACTCATATATTTATCGTTAGACGGAATTATATAACCGTCTATATCATATTCTGTGAATAAATTTCTAAGCAGATTAATGCGGATTTTTGTCATGTTTATATCTCTTATGTCGTGCTCTTGCCCGCTTGGATGCTGAGCCGTCATTGCTTAGTCAATTACTTAAGTAATTTCCTCGCAATGACGGCTCAGCATCCAGCTAGGCAACGCTCATAGACGGGAATGACATTTATACCATCCATAATACAAAGGAATACCAAAGATAGTAAAAGAACTAGCTATAATCAGAGTTTTAACAGGTGTTTCATAGATAACCCATGCACAAAAGATAATCGATATTATAGCTATAAGTAAATAATAATAAGAAAAATTTTCTTTTGAGCTAAAAATCACCTTTAAGAAAGCTAAGCTACAAATTAAATAGACAAATAAGAATGTTATTGCCGAGAAATCTATTATTTGTGTAATCTGTTTGGCAAAATTATCATTTGCCGTAAAGACTAATAACGGCACAATGCCAAGGCAGCTTACAATAATTCCGTGAGTTGGAGCGTTATTGCTATTTTTCTTAGCAAAAAATTTCGGTAATAAACCGTCTTCTGCAAGCCCAAGAGCTATCTGTCCGCTAGTTAGCACCCAAGCATTGAGCGTACCTATACATATAATCGAGGCTATAACCGTAATTACGCTTGACCATTTACCTCCGAATAATAATGAAGCGGCATCGGCATAAGGAGCTTTAGCACTAATAAGTTCAGAAGCAGGGATTAATCCCATTATACCTATGCTATTAATAATATATAACACTGCTACGCAAAAAGTTCCAACTATTATGGCTCGTGGAATGGTTTTTGCCGGATCTTTTACCGCACCTGCCGTGGTAGTTGCACATTCTACGCCGATAAATCCCCAAAAAGTAAGAAGTGCAACTCTTCCCATAATGCTCGGAATGCTTAAATTCTCTACTTCCTCGGCAATAGTTATATTATCTATATTAAAATGTGATAAAGCACATAAACCTACTACAAGCAATGGAACAAATTTTAAGAGAGTTAAATAAAATTCTGCTTTTCCTGCTACTTCAGGACCTTTTAAATTTAAAACCATAATAGCACCTAATAATATGATCTGTAATATTAAGTCTAAAATCGCTTGTGATTTAAAAAAAGGCGTTAGATAACCTATTGCCGAAATGACTACTATACTTGTACTAACAAAGGATATAACCCAGTAAGTCCAACCGGTGAAAAAAGCTATTTTATCCCCTAAATTTTCCCGTACATAAACGTGCGGACCTCCTGTTTTAGGAAATTTTGCACAAAGGGTAGAAAATACAAGTGCTATACTCATAGCACCGAATAATGAAAGTACCCAGCCCCAAATGCTGTATATACCGAACGGTGCTAAACTTAACGGCAATATAAAAACACTAGTACCGATTTGACTGCCGGTTACTAAGGCAAAAACCGCCCAGAAATCTAATTTTTGTGACATATTAATCTAATTTAAAGAAACAGCTTTAAAATAGCTGAAATAATGATTTTTAGCAATAGTTAAAACTACTATAATTATTTTACTCTTGATTTCTAAACAAAAGATTGATAGCTTTTTTAAGCAAAATTTCACAAAATTATGGTACTCCTGTTCAGGATTTAGTTAAATATAATAATATACACAATCCTAATCATATCGCAGTAGGCTGGGGGGTTTCATTTTCCGGTGATTTGCATGATTTTTCTTAAAATAAAGCTATTGGTGTAATAGTTAACTGCAATTGACTTTTTATGGATGTGCTGTAATTGCTAGAATGCTTGAATCATACAAATTACTTTTTATATCATAGCCTATAGAATAATACATAGTGGGTAATTAATCAAGTGGGATTTGTAATCTATCCCTATCATGAATCCATCAATTGACCTATAATATATCCGGCTGATTACCTAAAAAACAATTACCATTAGGGTTTTCATAGAATACAATTTCATTTTTTTTATCAGAATCCAAACTTTTAATATTACTGACATTTAAAACATATTCAGCAGATTCTAAACTATCAACTTTAATATTATAAACCGAATATCCATACTCTTGCTCAATCTTTTTTTATTAAATAATATAAACCGTTTTTGGTGAAATTTGGATAAGATTACAAACATCCACAGTGCCGAATCAGAAGAAAAGTTAGAAAATATCATATTACCCCCAAATGGATCTGTTTATAATACTGAAGATCAAGAAGAATGTAATGATCATTTGGTTTAATGTCTTGCAGTGATTTTACTATTGCTTCTAGAATAGACTTTTTATCATTTTCGATATCAGCATCTCTCATAAGTCTAATTTCAGCCCTTCTTTCCTTTTCTTCTGTATTAAGCGGAAAAAAGAAATCAATTCTTTCCTCGAGTTCTTTTCGTAAGCTTTCAATATTAGGTGAAGGATAAGAGAATATTTTATTATAAACCCAGTTAAACATATTTTAAAACCTTTATTGATTTTAAAGTGTTACACGCTAAAAGATTTGCCGCAGCCGCAATTAGCTTTTTCGTTGGGATTAGTGAAAGTGAATTGGGATTTGAATTTAGTCTCTACATAGTCCATTTCAGAACCTAGAATATACATTAATGCCTTTGGGTCGATTAGTATCCGTACGCCCTTTTCTTCAACTACTTCATCGAATTGATTTTTACTATCGGCATATTCCACGTAATAAGTCTGACCGGCACAACCGCCTGACTTAACCCCTACCCTAATACCAAAGGTAGGCTTGACGCGTTTTTCTATTAGCAATTTTACTTGCTTTGCAGCAGAATCGGTTAATGAAACAACATTTTTCATGTTTTAAGAGTCTTTTTTGCTTTCTTTTTTCTGTTTGTAATCGGCTATAGCTGCTTTTATTGCATCTTCAGCAAGTAGTGAGCAATGTAATTTTACCGGTGGAAGTGACAATTCTTTTGCTATTGCGGTATTTTTAATAGTCTCGGCATCTTTTACCGATTTTCCTTTAACCCACTCCGTTACTAAAGAACTTGAAGCAATAGCTGAACCGCAGCCGAATGTTTTAAATTTAGCATCTGTAATAATCCCGTCATCATCAACTGCGATTTGTAACTTCATAACGTCACCGCAAGCAGGAGCTCCAACTAGTCCTGTACCAACATTTTTATTTTCTTTATCAAGCGATCCAACATTACGAGGATTTTCATAATGATCTATCACTTTTTTGCTATAAGCCATTGTTATTCTCTAAAATTTGGTTTTGTATGTTTTATACTTGCGTGAATACCTGAGCCGTCATTGCAAGGAAAAACTGCAAATTTTGACGAAGCAATCTCAGGATATTTGACAAGATTGCCACGCAGCCTACGGCTGCTCGCAATGACGATATTCTCAATGTACAGCCCATTTAATCTTTTTCAAATCAATTCCCTCTTGCATCATTTCCCAAAGAGGGCTTAATTCCCTTAGTTTATCGATTTTTGAGCATATTAAATTTACTGCGTAGTCAACTTCCTGCTCGGTAGTAAATCTACCTATGCCGAACCTAATTGCAGTATGGGCAAGCTCTTCACCGATTCCCATAGAACGTAAAACATATGACGGCTCTAAAGAGGCAGAAGTACAAGCAGAACCGGAGGAAACCGCTAAATCTTTAATGGCAAGGATAATTGATTCTCCTTCAACTCCGGCAAAGCTTAAATTTAAATTACCTTTATATCTTTGATTTTTATCGCCGTTTAAATAAACTTCTGAAATTCGCTTATGTATATTATTTAAAAATCTGTCGAATAAGTAATTTACGTGCTTAGTATCTTTTTCCATCTCACTATACGCTATTTCAGCAGCCATGCCAAGCCCTACGATTAAAGGAGTCGGTAGCGTACCTGAACGCATACCTCTCTCCTGCCCGCCACCGTTTATGAGCGGTGTAACACGCACACGAGGTTTTTTCCTTACATATAATGCCCCTATTCCTTTCGGACCGTAAATTTTATGCCCTGAGATACTGGCAAGATCAATATTAAACGCGTTAACATCAATTGGAATTTTACCAAAACCTTGAGCAATATCGGAATGAAAAAAAACGCCCTTTTCACGGCAAATTTTCCCGATTTCCTTTAAAGGCTGAACAACACCTATTTCATTATTAACCACCATAACTGAAACTAACATAGTCTGATCGGTAATGGCATTTTTTAGAGTTTCTAAATCGATTATTCCATTTGGCTTAATCGGTAAGTATGTGATTTTTATACCTTCTTGCTCTAAATGCCTGCAAGCATCAAGTACGCATTTATGTTCACTGACTACGGTAATAATATGATTCTTTTTATTGCTGTAAAATTTTGCTATTCCCTTTATTGCAAGGTTGTTAGACTCAGTTGCACCGGAAGTGAAAATAATTTCTTTAGTATCCGCTCCTATTAACTTTGCTACCATACTCCTTGCCTCTTCAACGGCGTTTTCTGCCTCCCAACCGAAAGAATGGCTGCGTGAATGAGGATTACCGAACTTGGTAGTAAAATAAGGCAACATTGCCTCCATTACTCTTGGATCTATTGGAGTCGTCGCCTGATAATCCATATATATCGGTAAGGTTAAATTGTTTAATTGTGGGTTCATATGGTTAAATTAATTCATGTTTTGGTATAGTTTAAACAGTAATCAATGTCATTCCCGCTTCCGCGGGAATGACATAAACGGAGCCGTGCAACAACGTCGCTTTTAGCTAGGAATGACATCGTAAATCTCCTCAAAAGCCTCTATAAAAGCCTCTATATCACTTACCGTATTAGTATGGCTTAAAGATATCCTAATCGAAGATTTTGCTTCTTCCCCTACACCCATATTGGTTAATACATGCGATTTAGATATTTTTCCCGATGAACAAGCAGAACCGGAACTTATGCAAATATTATGTAAATCAAACCCGATTAATTTCGCTTGTGCATCCGTATTTGGTATAGTAATTAAGGTAGTATTAGGCAACCTAGCTACGTTATTACTAACAATATTTACATTAGGATATTTTTTTAATTTTTTCTCTAAATTTTCTTGTAACTTTTTGATTTTTATATACTTTTCTGAGATATTGTCTGTCCTCAATGCAGAAGCTAAACCAAATCCTGCAATTGCTAAAACATTTTCAGTGCCTGAGCGTACTGATTTTTCCTGCCCTCCTCCTATAATCATTGGAGTAACTTGAACATTAGAGCTAGAAATTAAAGCAGCACCACCCTGCCCCCCTCCTATTTTATGCCCTGAAATTGTAGCAAAATCTAATCCTAATGCTTTGATATTTATTGGTATTCTGCCAAAACCTTGCACTAAATCACTATGAAATTTTGCCTCATATTTTTTAGTTATTTTACCTATCTCAGCTATATCTTGTAAAACTCCACTTTCATTATTAGCCATTATTACGGAAACTAGTTTTTTACTAGTATTACTTTGAGCTAACAACTCTTCTAAATGTTCTAAATCAACTAGCCCTTGCGTATTAACTCTTATAACTTTAATATTTGGAGCGTAGTTTATATGGTTATAGATCGATAAATGTTCAATAGCTGAAATAAAAATATCGCCGTCATAAAAATTTTGCATTATTAAATTATTACCTTCAGTCCCTGATGAAGTAAAAGTAATATCATATTCTCTAGATGATAAGGCTATACCAAGAGCCGCCGCTATTTGTGCGCGTGCCGTTTCTATGAGATTCTTAGCAAATCTACCTGAGCTATGTGCTGATGAAGGGTTAAGCTCCTTGTCCATTAAACTTATTATGAATTCCTTAACTCTAGGGTCGATAAAAGTAGTAGCATTATGATCTAAATATATCATATATTTAAATTTGAGTTTAAAACATCTTTAATTGAGATATTTTCAAAATAATCTCTAATATGCTTACCAAGACCTTGCCATAATTTATGCGAATTACATTTTATTGTATCAGGCACGCAAGTTTTAACTGACTTCTTATAGCAGGTAGTCATTATAAAATTTTCGTTAACGGCGTCCATAATATTGGAAATTTTTATTTCTTCTAGGTTACCTATTAAAATATACCCACCTTTCGATCCTCTAATAGCCTTAACTAGATCAGCTTTTTTAAGTTTAGAAAATATCTGCTCTAAATAGTTAAGCGATATATTTTGTTTTACGGACATTTCATTCAAAGTGACCGGTTCGGCACTTGATTTTGAAGCCATTTCAAGTATTGCCATTACAGCGTATCTTCCTTTCGTCGTCAACATCATATAACCAACCTATTAAAACTTAAAATTATTTAACAATACCCAAGTAATTTAGTCAAGTATATAATTATATTATTTAATAAAAAATTAGCTTGTTAATATAAACTAAAATTTAATTGTGTAGAAACTAGTAGAAGTAGAAAAGAAGGAGAGAATATTATAAATAAGTAATTAATCCAACATTACCTAGGGACGTTGTTGCATGGTGCAAAAAACACCTTCGATGTCATTCCTAACTAGAAGCGGGAATCCAAAATTGCTTTGTCATCATCCCGCAAGCTTGTAGCAGGACCCAACTTAAATATTAGTACTTTAAATTATTTTTATGGTCCCAGTGGTCAAGCGAACTAGGTAACATAGTGGGTTTACCAATCCACGCAACAATGCCGGAGTATGACATTTAGCTGGATTCCTGCTTTCGCAGGAATGACATTTGATTATAAATAGTTAATTATTTTATTATCCACACCCTCTGTTTGTTGTTCTATTTCTAGCTTTAGGTTTTGAAGAAGCAGCAATATTTTTTAAATTAGCTTGATAATTTTTAATTTTCTCTATTCTTTCCTCTCTTAGTTTTTCATAATGAGTTTTAGCATTTTTTCCGAAACCTACTTTGGTGTCCATATTTTTTACAAAATCAGTAACAAGTATTCGTGGATACCCTTGAATATCGATTTGACAATTTTTATCTAAAGCACCGGGCATAGTTTCTTGTATTTTTTTACAGCACAGTACATATCTAAAGCTTCAAGTTGATAATGACCGCTATTATTACGAAGGTAATCAATTTGCCCCATATCATTTATACCTATAACTCCTGCTGCTTTCGCAGGCTTTCCACTTAAAAATGAACCGTGAACAAGATTTTTAGTATTTGGCAAATATTGATTTTTATGAGTACCCATATAAATTGTTCCATCCTCTCCCATTACAAATGCTTGAACATTATTCATGCTTTTACTTTCTTTACCGATAGTAGAAGCTACTTTACCGTTAGCATCAAGTAATCTTTGAGAGGAGGTATCATAGAATAATTGGTGATTTTTTTCCTCTGGTCCCATACGTAATATTTTAAATTCATGCCCATCCCATATTTGCTTACCTTGAGCTATTTCTTGAAGATGATATTCTGCAAGTTTTGGATTTGGATGAACTACTTTAACTCTTACAGAATCTACTATCGCATCGTTTAATTTTCCTAACTCATGTCCGGTATTAAAGCATGCTTAAATTTCTTTATTAATCTATTCCGATTATCTCTAGCTCTAGTTTTTGGATCTCTAAAAGGTGTATCAATATTTCTTCCGGCATCTCCAACGAGATAAACTTTATTATCTTTTTGGACTAAGTGATCTTTAGTATAAAGGCTCTCCTTCTTGATTTATAAGTAGACCTTTTCTTTCAATAGCAGCTAATTGACCATCCTTATAAAGAATAATTTTTTCATTGCTTAGTCCAAACTTTGAATTAATTTGTATTTTACCCTGATGATTTAAATTACCAATACCGATACCGTCAATATCTGCAATTTGAATATCTCTATTTTTATCAACAAATTTTCTAATTTCTTCAGAATTTTTAATAAATTGACCGTTATCCTTTAATATTCCTTGTATATCGCCGGTAGTATAAGTAAATTCTTCTTTGATTGTTTTTATGTCCTTTATAAGACCTACTGCAGCGAAAATTTGTTGAAAGAAATTTAGATTTCTCTTTACTTCAACATTTTTGACTCCAATAGCTTCTCGTTCATGAATTACCAATTGATCCGACTTTAAGTAGCCGCCTTTATCATAAATATTAATTACTCTTCCTCTTATAAGGTCTACTTCTGTTGCTTCTTTATCTTGTGAAAATTCCTTAACTTGCGGCTCTTCTGCAACCCTTACTTTCTTTTTTTCCTTACCCATTTAAATTACCTAAATTTATAAATAACTTTAGGTTTCATTTTAACAATAAAAATTTTTATTTTTTTAATAATAGGCTGTTTTTTTAGTAAATTGAGGATTTAAAATCACATATTATATGATAACTGATTTTTCTTATATATAGTGCGATAGGTTCTTGTTAATTTGCCAAATAGCGACAAATACTAAACAAGTTGTAAACATTTGTAGTAGCTGTAATAATATGCTTAATTCCGGTATTAATATAATAATAACCGGTTGTAATATTATCGGGACTCCGCTTGAAAACATTACTAGCCTTATAGAAGTTTGTATTGAAGTTTTAGTAGTAAGTAAATTAGCTAAACTATATACTAACAAAACTATAATACTTCTCTCTAATAAGAATGTTACAAACCAAAATAGTATAATAGCCGGCATACCGAAATAAATAAATAAATTTGGTGCATATAATAAATTATCGGCAAAATATTTTTTTATTATTTCAGGAGTTAAAATTACTTCATTTTGCTTGAATATCTCAGAATAGTTAACAGTACTTGGGAAATTTTTCTTAGTATTGGCTACAATTAAATTTATCTTCAGCTTATTCTCTTCAAGTACAAACGGTATTTTGCTTTTTTCTTTGTTAGAAACTTGATTTTTTGTATCAATGACGACTATTTTATTGTTATTCTTGCTATATAAATATATAGGCTCTACTCCTTCAACTGAAATGTTTGGATTATTATATTTAATTTCCGGTAATTGATTGATAATATATTCAATGTTGGCTGTAACTTTTGATGATTGTATTCCGTTAAAATAATCTTTTAAAGTTATTATGTAATTTAATATAAAAATACAATAAATTATTGATGGGATAAAAGATAAGGTCAATACATATCTTATTCCGTACCCTTGATAGTTTTTATATACGTCTTTATAAAACTCTATAGAGCTAATTGATAAACGTAATTGACGGAGTAATGCATTTAATCCTCCTAATATAAATGATAATAAATACATGTATAAGTAATTTATTTAAGTTTTTCAATCTCTTCCTTCTTTAATCCGGTTGAGGTAGCTATTAAATCAGTTTTTACACCGGCTGTGATTAAATTTTTGGCTATATTAATTGTGATTTAAGTATTTTTTCTATTTCTATTATATCATTTTGACCAAGTTTGGTCAAAATGTAGAATAAAATTAACTCTATATAATCAATCCCTATATTAACCTCAGCAAATATAGGTAAAAGGTCTGCTATTTCTTACCATCTCTTTAACAAATCTCGTGTATGAATGTGCTTCATAAAAAATTATAAAATTCCGGACCAAGTATTTTCTGTCAATTTTTCATCAGGAATTTCATGAACATTAATTAGTTGATAATCATTAATCCAAGTAGCTTTTACTAATTCACTATTTTCAAATAATTCCCATAAATTTAAAGGAAGCAGTATATTTTTGTATGCCATTATAGAACACTAAAGGATATATGAAAGGAAATTTTGTATTTTTTAGTACTTTCTATGTATTCAGCAATATTTAACATATACTTAAATAACCGAAAAGCCATATAATAGTGTGTGACACGAGGTTGTATCAAAGAGTTGTTTCCGCTAGGCAACCATCTATGTCACTAGATGAACCTAAGAGTATGAATAAAGAGACTCAAAATGAAATATTTACCGATTGTAAGACATGTAAAAGTTAAAATCGATACTACAATATATGATCCCAATATATGATCCGGCATATAAGAAATATTTTGAAAAGCGTGAGCCGACTCAAAAGAAACTCATCACATGTGCATTAGGTTCATAATAAAACGCTCCATTGAATGGGAGTAAGGTGATACACCACCAAATGGCTGGCTCTAACAAGGTTTGAGCTGTGTGCGGGAAAACCAGCATACACGATTCTTAGGAGAATGGCAATTACTGCTTATCTGATTTTACATTTATTAGGTGTCAGAAGAGATTAACATTAGACAATATTACTATTTTCACCCTTTTCATCCTGCACGTAAAAATCGTTTTTTTCATTCAATATATCATCACAGTTTGTATATAAAGATTCAATAAATAAAATAGAGTCCTTTACAAGTTGCACAGCTATATTGTCCTTATCATGCCTTTCTATAGCTTTAGGAAGCCCAAATTCTTTAACTACATTACCTAATTCTTTTATATTAGCTCGAAATTTAGTGGAATAAGAATTTGATATAGGTGTTTTTGAGAGATTTATTATTTCGTTTCTACGTTCTTGTGTTTTAATAATAGCTATTTTCTTTAAGTTATCGTCTAAATCTTCCATTCCAATTTTATTGCGCATAATATCGTTTATACTAATTACTTTATTTCCATGCTTTCTCTCATGCCTTGCTGCTACTATACTGCAAACCAAATCTGTTAAGAAACTTTGCGTTATTAAATCTATACCTTTTGCTAATATTTTTATTATACCCTCTTTCTCATTAATAGTATTTTTAAATATTTTAGTTTCAGCAATACAGCAAGCATTTATGATATTTTTTATATTCCAATAAAATGCATTACAGTAATCGTATAATAATGGACTTTCTTGTGCTAAACTTTCAATTTCTCTAAAGATTTCTGCTTTTTGTATTGTTCCACTAGCTTTTAGTATTTTATTGTGGCTATCTATCTTAATTTCATAGGCATCTAATCTTTTATTTGCCCCGGCATCTAGTAATTTAAAATTACTGGTTTTCAACCTTATTTTTGCATCTTGAATTATTTCACTTGCAAACTTCAGCTTACTACTATGTTTAAATATCTGTTTTTTCTTCTTCAGGCTTAAGCTTTTCATTCTTAATAAAACAATCACATTGTTCTTAGGCTGCTAATTCGTTAAATAGTTGCCCTCTTAGTTCTGTGTTAATTTCTGCTGAATAAATAGTGGCTATTTTCTTT
>NZ_AWXL01000017.1:0-30279 GCF_000485845.1 Rickettsia gravesii BWI-1
AAATAGTGGCTATTTTCTTTTATTTTTGGTAATTCGTTAAAACTTGTAATAAACCATTCTATTACTTCAGGATTTTTACTTTTCTTATATTCTTGAGTGATATGGTCGGTTATTTTGTGTATGATGGTGTTTGCCTTTGTGTATAAATCTTCATCAAATTGGAATGCTTCAATTTTAGTTAAGTAAATTATTTTTCATAATTCATTAAATTGTTTATGACCTCCTTTATTAACTAACATTACTTTTAATATTTCAATTAAATTCCAAGCAGCTTCATACTTAGCATATCTGTCAACATAAGGGTTAAGGGTCACTGAGTATATCTTTGAATACTTTAAATGCTTCTTCTGCCGGTTTTACCTTTCCTAATTCAACTAAACTTAAAGCAGACTCGGATTTAATAATATAGTCAGAATTACTAAATAGATTTTTCAGTATTTTAGATGCGTTATGTGATATATTGGGGTTTATTTGTATTATCCAACCTAGGATTTTGGCGATTGTGAATTCAATATAATTACTAGGGTTATTAAGTAGTGTATTCAATATTTTTAATGTCTCTTGGGCTAAACTAGGATTTATACATATTGTTTCAGTTAAGCTCCAAATAACTACAATTTTGACTTCGTTGCTGGAATCGTTTAATACTTTTTTCAATATACTAAATATTGCTCATGTTAAACTTGGTACAATATATATTAAATCTAAGCTTAAAACAGCCGTAGCCTTAATATAAATATTAGAATCATTTAGTAGATCTTGCAGTGTATTTAAAGCTTCTTGTTCATGCATTACACTTAGCATTTCAGTTAAGCTTCGAGTAGCTTGATATAAAATTTCATTATTAGGGTTACCAAATAGTTATTCTGATTTTAAACATTGCACAGTATCAAATTTGACATAATTAGCATTACGGATTAGTGTTTTCAATATGTTCAATGCTTCTTTTACTAAACTAGGCTTTGCTTTTACTATTTCAACTAAAACTGAAACTGCCTCGAATTTGAAATTTTCTATAGGATCATTAAATAATTCTTGCAGTGCATTAAATGCCTTGGGTGCTATAATATTAGGTGTTGTATTTACTATCTTAACTAAGCTTTTAGTAACTAAGTATTTGTTGTATAATTTTTTTACCTGATTTAATATTTTAATATCTAACTTAGGCATAATATTAATTATTTCAATCAATATTATATTTACATATTCATTTAATACCTTTTTATTTAATAACGGTATTATTTTTTTAAGCTTTCCTGTAATATTGTCTTATCTATCATCTCATCTAATATTTGGGCTAATTTTTGTAATTGTTCATCTTTAATTTCTAATAGGCTTGTTAACTTCTTATAAATTTTTGTTTTACTGCCCCATTCATTTCTATTTGCTAATCCTGTGATGATTCCTATAACTGTTTTAAATGCTTGAGGGTCAGGTTTTTTGTTTTGTAATTTTTCATTTACTGTTTTAACAATCGCTTCCGATAAATAACCGCTGTCTATTATATGTTGTTCCCAACGCGTAATATCTTTTAGCACAACTTCATCTATTAAATTTTGTATTTGTTTTAAATTCGGTATTCTACTATCAAATTTCCCGTTAATTTTGCTTTGAGCTAATAAATAATCTTTCTTTCAATCCCTAACTCTAATATCCTATCAACATTACATGTTACAGCTTCCCAAAATATTTCTGTTAACTCTTGTTTGTTATCATTACTAACTATTCCAGCTAGAACCTTCAGAGTCATTAGATATTTCGGTTCGTTTCTATGCTTACCTATAAAGCTCGCTGCTTTGTGTTTTGTATTATTATCTGTTAACTGATTTTTTAAATAACATGCGACTAAAAATTCTTGAATAGTTAAGTGAATAAATTGATAATTACTTCCTTCTCTTTTTAATCGTCCTTGTTCTATAACTTCATCTATATCATTAGCTTCAATTTTATTTTTATATTTATTTTAGTTTTTTTCTAGATGCCTATTATTAAGCCAGTTTATTATTTCACTATATAAACGACTTATATTAAAATCTTCATCGCTGTTTTTGTGAAACTGATCCCTTATATCTTGATCACTCCAAACCAAATATATTAATGCAGTATTGATAGGAATTTCACATATTGTTTTTATTTGGCTATGAGTATCCAAAAAGCTTTTTAATTGCACTCCTAGCTCTTTATCATACTCAAAATTTTTATGTACATATTGCTCTATTCCCTCACTATCCCAGCCTGTATTGTCTACTTTCCGCGCAAACCTGTTACGCATTTCTTCTACAACCGCATTAGGTCTAGAACTCATTATTACGTTTTTATATTCTAATATTTTATCTATTAACTTTTTAAATTCATCTCGAGTATTTAGATGTGCTACTGTCATACCCGTCAAGTAATAACAACATCTTATCTTTATTTTGGATATCCATTATTTCCTTAACACTTAAGGTACTTTCACTACTGCCTAAACAATAATGGATAAAACAATTAAGCTTACTTTGAGATAAATTATTAATATCAAAATACCCACTATAACCGTCTTTCCAACTTTCATTTAATAATGCTTTGAACCTAACTCTAAAAACATAATCAAACTTATCGCTCCATAACTCCCCTTTTCCCCATTTATAAGATATATAATGCATTAACGTGGACCTATTCCTACACTACCGAGTAACAGTACTTTACCGACATCTGCTTTTATTCTGTTTACTTGCTCAATGATATTTTTTATTTCTGATTCACTTTTATTAGGTAGATTTCTGCGAAGTATCTCAAACTTATGTTCTTCATTTAGTGACTTAACTATATTATCAATTTTTTCTTCTTGAACTTGATAATTTTTATTAAACAGCTCTCTTATCTTTCCGTATCTATGGCTTTAAAAATATTCTCTATTGCTATCGATCTCTTTTCTCCGACAACTTTATCGCGTAATGCTGCTTCATCGTCTTCACTCAATAATATCTGTAATTTTACGTAATATTCATCTAAAGACTGAGCTTTGATTTTCGTATCTTCTATTAGCTTTGGTAAAGTATCGTGAGAGCTATATAAGGTTCTTAACTTGTCAGTTAATGATTTTGAAGTAGAAGGCTTCATATTTTTACTTAATGGTAGAAAGTATACTTTTATTAGAAAACCTAATTAGATTAAAACAATTATAGGTGTGAGTTTAAGAATTTAATTTTATTTAAGCAATTTAAAATTGATTAACCAAAATAATTTATTTTTATTTATTGCAACTATTAATTATTAATGTATAAGAAATTATACACTCAACAAAATTAGCACTTATAGTTATAAAATATAAAAATATGAAACGAACATCTAAAATATTAACCATAGGAATTTTAATAGCCGGTAATAATATATTTGCACAGGATACGAAGTCTGCTAAAGAATAAGGACAAAGAAGGATTATTAGAACTAAGCTGTAGAGGGCTTTAGCAACTATAGGGTTTTTAAATGCACTACGTACAATCTCATCATGTTTAGGCTTTTTTTATATAATATAATTTTACGAAGAAAATAATTTTAATTAGAAGTAGTATTAAAGTTCAATATTATATATAAGTTTGTTGATAAAAAATGATTTATTTACTAATATCTATATTTCCATAAATAATATTAGTTTTATATGCTACTTCTACTTCCTGAAATAACTTTGACTTTAATAGCACTTTTAGGGCAGCTTTTTGCCGTAATGATCCCAAATAAAAATAGAATTATTTCTAATATCATTATTTTACTATGCATATTATCAATTTTTCTTACCTTTAAGTACTCAAGTTATGAAGGAGTATGGTACTCATTTGCTACCGGAATAAATATCGGTATTAGTAAAAGCATAGTGCTACTATTCACTATTATCTCCATGATTATATACCGTGATTACTCTATTCTTGTTGCTGAGGCATTAAAGTTTGAATTTATTACTTTAATGTTATTATCGGTCGTAGGTATTTTTGTTGCAATTTCATCACGGAATTTTCTATTATTATTCTGCGGTATGGAGCTTACTGCTTTAACTTCATATGCACTTGCAGGATTCAAATTAAATGATATGAAATCATCGGAAGGTGCTTTAAAATATTTTATCTTAGGTAGTTTAGTTAGTTGTTTATCATTATTCGGTATTTCTTTTATATACGGATTCGGCGGAAGCCTACAATTTGAGGATATCTTATATAAACTAAATGACAATTCCAGAATGAATCTTGGTTTAATAATCGGTATTGTACTATTTTTAAGTAGTATTTTCTTTAAACTCTCAAGTGTTCCACTCCATTTTTGGGTCCCTGACGTATATGAAGGATCACCGATTACTTCGGTTACTTATTTCACCGCTGCCTCAAAAATAGGTATGGTTATTGTTTTATTAAATATCAGCAAATTAATTATAGGTAATTACTACCCTATTAATTATAATTTAATAAAGATAATTGCTATATTATCTATGCTGTTTGGAGCTTTTGGAGCCATTCGTCAAACTTCTCTAAAAAGATTAATGGCTTATAGTACTATTTTAAATATCGGTTATGTATTAATCGGCGTTCTTCTGCATAATCAAGAAGGATATAAAGCAGCTCTACTATATATTCTAATATATGCGGTAGGGAGTATAGGATTTTTTACTTGCTTAATTATACTGCTCGGTAAAGACGCCAATAAAGCTAGTTTTAAAACTATACAAGGAATTGCAGAGCATCATAAAACTATAACTACCGTAATTAGCATAGTTATGTTTTCAATGATTGGAATCCCTCCTCTTACAGGATTTTTCGGTAAATATTACCTTTTTTACCAAGCAATTAATCAAGAAGAATTTGCATTAGCTTATTGTGGTATTTTTACCAGCGTAGTTGCTGCGTTTTATTATCTTAAAGTAGTAAAAGCCATGTATTTTTCTAAAAAGATTGAGATAATTAAGCTTAAGCTGCCGATGCAATATGGGCTTTTACTAATTAATTACTTAGTTGTAGGCTTCTTGTTGCTTGGTTCATTTATTATCTCGTTTTAGCCGGTGTAGACTTTTTATTAACAACACTAGCTGCAGTAGTTTTAGTAGACTTCATAAGCTTTTCTTTTAGATTCTTTATATGTTTTAGATTTTCTTCATCTAATTTTAATAAATCTTGGTCTTTTTGTTTAGCTTTTTTAGCTAGACCTAATTGACTTGGAGTAACATTAACAATATCATCCGTTCCAACTGCTTTCTTAAATTTTTCTAGAGCATCTACATATTCTCTGTTTGCATATATACTTGTCTTTACCGATTTTTGTTTTGGTTCTTTCTTTATTTTATCAGAAGAACCAGCTAAATTTCTTTCATCTTTAATATCTTCATTTAAACTTTTTATTGTCTTTATTAAATGTTTTTTCGCACTATCTCTAATACCAAGTATTTCTAAAATTCTTGCAAAATTAGTAGTAATTTTATTTCTTAATTTAAGTTTTTGTCCTCCTTTTTTTCTTTCTTCATAATTAAGAATTTTCGCAAAATAATCAGGATACTCTTTCATTAACGTTTTTAATCCTTGCTCTTTCACTTCGTAATAAGGAAAACTATATTTTTTAGAAATTAAACTATTTACTTTAATTTCTAAGCCGTATTCCTTTAAGGATTCTTGCCTTTTTTTCATTGTATCTATTAAACTCGCCTTAATTTCTTCAGGCGTTATTTCTTTAGATTGTTTATTATTAAATTGCTTTGGCATCGCTTGTTTTGCAAATTCTGCAATTGCTTTATTACTATAATATTTAGTTAATTCATCAAAACTTTTATCAATAGTTTTGCTTAAATCAATTTTAGAAACTGCAAGTAAGCTATCGGCAAAATTAGGATTTTTTGTTCTTAAATTAGAAGGAAATTCTCTAAAATGGTTAGTGGGACCAAGTCCAGGCAAATGTTTGGCTCTTGAATGCGGATATATATTATTTGTTAAATTATCAAAACTACCAGCAAAATCAATTCTTACTAATTTAGGTAAAGTTTTTGGATTTTTTTGATCTCTGATAACTCCTATATTGCCAACATGTATATCAAAATCGCCGATCAATAAACTTGCCGGCATAATGTTTTCAAAGTTCTGATACTTAATTTCCTTAAAAGCATTTTCTAAGGTTCTAAATAATTTATTTCTAGCCCCCATAAAAAGTGGTCTACCACCGTCCTTTCTAAACCAAGAACTCGGTTTAGTTTTAGCAGACATATGTTTATCCATGTCCACATACATATCGCTACTATAATTCTCAAAAAATTCAGATTTGACATATATTTGCGAATCAACGGCTTTAGATTTATTAAAATCATCAGGAGCAATTAAATTAACCTTTGCTCCATTTCCAGGACTTATAGCTTCAAAAATTTGAGATCCTAAAAACTCGGCTATATTTTTTGAGCTTGAAGCCTCTTTTTTTATCATCGCTGTAATTTTACCGTCTAAGCTTTGATATACTCCGCCATGCTCTCCTGCCTCATTAGCTCCGCCTCCTTTAGGCTTTAAAAAATTCCAACCTTTAAATACTGATTTCTTATTTTGTGTCATCTTCGCCTCTTTATAATGATTTACATCAAATTTATAATTTTGATATAATTATAAAACACATTATTTATATATAATTTATTTTATATCAAGGACGAAAGCCGTTTTCTACTTAATTTTATTGTTCTTTAATATTTCAGCTACTTCAAGAGCTGCATAGGTAAATATACCTGTGGCACCGGCACGTTTAAAACTAATTAATGACTCCATCAAAGCTCTCTCCCAATCAATTGCCCCTGCTTCTGCTGCAAATTTTAACATTGCATATTCTCCACTAACCTGATATGCAAAAATTTTAGCATTAAAATTATTTGCCGCTTCACGAATAACATCCAAAAACGGCATACCAGGCTTCACCATTACCATATCGGCTCCCTCTGCTATATCATGTTCAATCTCAAGCATTGCTTCCTTAATATTACGTACATCCATTTGATAGCTTGATTTATCTAAATAATTCTTTTTATTACTCTTAACAGCATCGCGAAACGGACCATAAAAACTTGAAGCATATTTAGCGGCATAAGCAAGAATTCCAACATTTATAAATCCCTCTTTGTCAAGATATTCCCTTATAGCCCCGATTCTTCCATCCATCATATCGGAAGGTGCAACAATATCTACTCCAGCTTTTGCTAGCACTAATGCTTGATTACACAAAGCTCTTACTGATCTATCATTATCAACTTCCCCATGATGCACAATACCATCATGACTATGTGTAGTATAAGGATCAAGTGCTACATCGCATATTATACCAATATCGATATTAGCGTTCTTGATGCTTCTAATAGTTCTACATATTAAATTATCTAAATTATAAGCCTCATCGGCATTTTCACTTTTTAGACTCTGATCAATACTCGGAAATAATGCAATAACATTAATACCAAGCTCTGCTGCTTCTTTTGCCGTTTCTACTATTTGATCAATCGATAAACGATATATACCAGGCATAGTTTTAATTTCTTGCCTTTCATTATGTCCTGCAACAACAAATAAAGGCAACACTAAATCACTAACCGATAAATTACTTTCGGATATTAACTCTCTAAGCCAAAAAGCTTTTCTATTTCTTCTAAGTCTAATATGGGGGTACATAAAATTCATATCTCATTTTAGTTAATAACTTGGATTCTAATATATAAAATATATAACCTAACTATCTTATAGTAAAAATATTGCATTATAAAAAGAAATTTTGCTTGCAATTTATAAAAAATTTAAGCAAGCTGTTTAATTATGTAAATAAACATAGGAGCTTAATATGACACAAGATAATATTCCAAAATCAGTAAAAGACAGAATACAAGAGTGGGAAAAAAAATCAAAAAATATGTCAAATAACCCACCAAAAAAAACAAAACCGGCTGTTCCTCTAAAACCCACTTCTGAGCAAATAAAGGCATGGAACGAGGCACATAAAAAACAGACTGACTTAACTACACATTCCCAAGCACTTGATATATTTGTCGACACCCCATCTCCGCAAGTTGAAACCCAAAAGCCTATTATTTTTTCAAAACCGATTCCGGAACAAACAAAAGTACCGGAAGAAACACCTAAAAAACAATCTAATTTAACCGTAAAAGAGAAAATAGAGAAATTTTTTAAAGATCATAATATTGATACCAAAGATGCTTTGATTCCGGAATTTAGCCGCTATATAGAATTAAGCGGTTCTATGGCAGGGAAGCGTCTTGATGTTACTATTAAAGCTTATGAACAATCATTAGGACGGCTAATAAAACAAGTAGGAGTACCTCAAAAAGAGTTTGTTTCTTTTATAGAAGATGATCTAATAAAGAATCATCCACACAAAGATAAATTTGAAAAAATAAATCAACATTATAAATTACCTGAACCACCTAAATTATCTGATATAATTGATAATCTTAGAGAATTAGTAAACAATGATGATATAATAGCTCATTTGAAACAAAGTAGAAAACACATTGAATTTAAAGAAAAAGTAAATAATATTATTCAGATTTATGATGATAATAAGCATAATCCAGCTGCTATAGCTAAAGTTGAAGCAAAACTGAAAGAGGCAGGTAAATGGTGTGAAGAAACTACAAAAATGGATAATAATCCTATTTGGAAAAATATTGGTAATTTTATAAAATATTCTTTTACCGGAGATAAAGCTAAAGCTGCTTTTTATAAAGATGCTATAAAAAATTCTACTCAAAATACTAAAAAAGCTATAGCAGAAATACAAAAATCTCTTACCAATCCTTCTCCTTATTCATCTAATGTTCCACCGTCGAAGAATCAAGGAGCAAGATATAGAAGCTAATAAAAACTTTTAGGATCGATATCTATTTTTAGATGGCAAAAAGAAGGAATTTTTATAAGGCTTAGCCAAAATTTTAAATATTTCTGCAAATTAAATTTCTTATCGGCTATAATAAGTATCCGGTAACGATATTTACCAGCAAGCTTTGACATTAATGAGCTTGCCGGTCCTAAAATTTTCACGTTTGCTTTTGGTGCGATTCGGACCATATCCCTAGCAATTTCTAGAATTTTAGCCTCACTGGAACCTGATAAAATTACCGATGCTGTTTTGGAAAATGGCGGCATATCTGCTGATTTTCTTATTTCAAGTTCATTTGCAAAAAAACTATCTTCGTCACCGACTTTAACATAACTAAAAATTGTATTATCAGGATAATAGCTTTGTAAATATACTACACCTTTACTATCTCCTCTACCCGCTCTACCACCTACTTGATGTAGTAGCTGAAAAGTTCGCTCAGATGCTCTAAGATCGGCATTATTGCTTCCAAGATCGGCATCTATTACTCCAACTAAAGTAAGATTCGGAAAGTGATAACCTTTTGTTATTATTTGTGTGCCTATTAAAATATCAATTTCTAAATTTTCCATTTGATGTAGAAGCTGTGCTATTTTTTCCGGGCTTTTAGCATGATCTTTACTTATCACCGCAATTTTACTCTCAGGAAAAAGTGCTTTTGCTTCTTCCTCTATTCTCTCTATACCTGGACCACAGATAGTTAATGTTTCATCCTCTAGACATTCAGGACAAGAACTAAAAATTTTACTTTGATAACCGCAATGGTGACATTCAAGTTTTTTAGTCGCTTTATGTACTACCATCCAAGAAGAGCAGAATTTACAGGTAAATCTGTGACCGCAAGCTTTGCATAGCATGAGTGGAGCATAACCACGCCTATTAAGAAATAATAAGACTTGCTTTTTATTATCTAAATTACCTTTGATAGCTTCTATAAGAATCTTGGATAAATAGGAATTCTTAGATAGCTTTTCTTTAGTCATGTCGATTATTTCTATATTTGGCAAATCGACATTTTTGTATCTATTAACCAATGTAACCAATTGATATTTACCCATTTCTATATTATGTATCGTTTCAATAGACGGTGTTGCCGAACACAAAACAATTTGTGCTTTATCAAATGTACCTCTTACGATAGCCGTATCCCTAGCATTATATAATATACCATCATCTTGTTTATAGGAATCGTCATGCTCCTCATCTATAACTATTAAACCGAGATTTTTAAAAGATAAAAACAAACTACTTCTAGCCCCAATTACTACTTTAACTTTATCGCTTAATATACCTCTTAAAATCATTTTCTTGTGAGCTTTGGTAACGCTTGAGTTCCATATGATAGGCTCAAAACCGAATCGCTCTATAAAACGATTAATAATTTGTGTACTTAAAGCAATTTCAGGCAACATAACAAGCACTTGTTTGCCTCTTGCTAAGTAATCTGCTATTAGATGAAAATATATTTCTGTTTTACCTGATCCCGTAACACCTTTAACAAGTGTTGGCTTATTACTTTCATTTAAAATTGTTACTGCTTGTTTCTGCTCTTCTGACAAATCAGGTAGCACAAAGTTATTATTGACTTTCTGCTCCTTAACTTTAATCGGTTTTTCAGCAATATCTATAGGTAATACTAACTTGGCTATGCTCCCAAGCTCTGACATATAGTAGCTACTCATCCATTTAATTAATTCTAAAACTTCTGAAGTAATATTTAAATTTAACGGTACTTTCGCTCTAATAGTTTTTATTTTTTTTGCCTCGGAATTTGAAACAAGATCCCATACTATGCCGGTTAATTCCTTATGTCTAAAAGGCACTACAACAAGATCACCTATGTTTAGCTCTAAATCTTCAGGTATTAAATAATCTAGCGGAAATAATTTTGCTACCGGTAATAATATTTTTGCTATTCGCATATATAATGTATTTTATAATTTTTTTTTTATTATATACTAAACTGATAAATTATAGAAACCTAGATGAATAAAGAAACAAAAATTGTTATAGCAATTTCTGGAGCTTCAGGAGCAATATACGGTATTCGTTTGCTTGAAGTACTAAAGCAACAAAATATCGAAACTCATTTGGTTATTTCAGAGGGAGCAGCTCTTACTATAAAGCTCGAAACTAAATATTCTATAGATGAAGTTAAGCTACTGGCTAATTATTATTATGACGATAAAGATTTAGGTGCTATTATTTCAAGCGGCTCTTTTAAAACTTCAGGCATGATAATAGCCCCTTGTAGTATGAAGACCTTAGCAAGTATTGCTCACTCAATGGAAGATAATTTAATTAGTAGAGCGGCAGGTGTTGTACTTAAAGATAGAAGAAAACTTATTTTAATGACCCGTGAAACTCCTTTGCATATCGGACATTTAGAAAATATGTTAAAAGTAGCGAGTTACGGCGGCATTATATCGCCACCCGTGCCAGCTTTTTATAATAACCCTGTAAGTATAGATGATATAGTGAATCATTCTATTACTAGAGTTTTAGATTTTTTCGATATCGAAACTAATTTAATTAAACGCTGGGATAGTTATGAGCAATAAAGTATCAACTTTACTATTAAAACTTGCATTAAAAAAAGCCCGTAATATCATTAATAAATATTTTTCACTGGAAGAAAGTTTAGTAGATAAATTAATCGCTGAACGTAGAAATGAAGCAAAGAATGAATAATGTAAAATGTTCTGTTTTGGGCTTTGTTGTGTGGATCGGTTTTAACGTCATTGCAAGGAAATTACATAAGTAATTAACGAAGCAATCCAGTAAATTCTGATTTACAGAATTTTTTTATCATTCTCCTAGATTGCCACGCAGCCTACGGCTGCTTGCAATGACGACTCGGTATCCACGAAACAATACCTCATGGGAATGACATAAAGGGCTTCTTTTTTCAAACCATATAATAATTTAACAAACAACAATGGCACGTAATAAAATAAATAACGAAACAAATATATTAGCTGATAACGAAGATAATTTACCTATACCAAGGGTTTTACCTTCAAATGTTCAAGCAGAGCAAATGCTACTTGGGGCGATTTTAACCAATAACGAATTACTAAATTACGTATCGGAATTTTTACGTGATGAACATTTTTTTGAACCTATTCATCAAAAAATCTATAAGGCAATTGAGAAAATTACTGAAAAAGGACTGACAGCTACACCTATTACTTTACGTAGTATGTTAACTCAAGATGAACTATTTCAAGAAGTAGAAGGAGCGGAGTATTTAGCAAAATTGATAACTATTTCAATGATGGTAATAAATCCGGTTGATTATGGTAAAATAATATATGATTTAGCAATAAAGCGTAATTTAATAAATATCGGTGAAGAAGTAGTAAATAATGCCTATAATTCTTCATTAGAAGTTGAAGCAAAGGAACAGATTGAACATGCCGAAGCTAAACTTTACGATTTAGCTAGCGAAGGCTTGAATGAAAAAAGTTTTACCAAAATCGGCATATCTATTTCAGAGTCACTAGCTAGTATTAATAGGGCTATGAAAAATAATGATCATGTAATCGGTATATCTACCGGTTTGATTGATCTAGATAATAAATTATGCGGCTTTCATAATTCCGATCTTATAATTCTTGCAGGACGTCCGTCGATGGGTAAAACGGCATTTGCTATAAATCTTGCACTTAATGCCTGTAATAATATGCGTCTTAAAAATATTAGAGATAATCAAGAAATTCAGTCAGTAGGTTTTTTCTCTTTAGAAATGTCCTCAGAACAGCTAACCACACGTCTACTTTCAATGTGTGCAGAAATTGATTCTACTTCTCTTCGTACAGGAATTCTAGGTGAAGAAAAATATAACCGTCTTCGCAAGGAAGCAAATACTTTATCGGAATTACAATTTTTTATCGATGATACCCCTGCTCTATCTATTTCCGCTATAAGAACAAGAGCTAGAAGAATGAAACGCAAGCATAATCTCGGTATATTATTTATTGATTATTTACAATTAATTAGAGGAGTAAGTAAATCTGAAAATAGAGTTAGCGAGATTTCAGAAATAACCCAAGGTTTAAAAGCAATAGCAAAAGAGTTAAATATTCCGGTTATTGCGTTATCTCAGCTTTCAAGAGCGGTAGAACTACGTGAGGATAAAAAACCTATGCTATCCGATCTTCGAGAATCGGGAACTATAGAACAAGATGCTGATATAGTAATGTTTATTTATCGTGAAGAATATTATTTAACTAGAAAAGAACCGGCAGCAAGCGATGCTAAACATGCCGAATGGTTAGATAAGCTCAACAAAGTATACAATATTGCCGATATAATTGTTGCAAAGCATCGTAACGGACCAGTTGGAAATGTTCCGCTTTATTATGATAGTCAATTTTCTAAATTTGGTAATTTGGAGACAAGAACTTTTAACTCTAATTAAATCAGAGTGGCTTTACATCATTATTGCGTGGATACCAAATCGTCATTGCAAGCGAACGTTAGTGAGCGTGGCAATCTCAGGAATTTTTCCCGAAATTGCTTCGTCAGTTACTTCGTACCTTCCTCGCAATGACGATGTTTATATTTTATTTTTTTCTGTCCATCCTATTGCTTTATCAAGCATCTCGTTATTATTGTTCCTATAAAGCCACATCTCATTATCAAGAATGAACTTACCGGGCTTTATTATTATAGTACCGTCACTTAAGGTTAAAACTTGTATCTGTTTTCCTGCATATTTCTTCCCCAGGGATATTTGCCCGTTATTGCCTATATGTTTGATTGTTTCTATATTATTTCCTATTATCATAATATTTATATTTACAAAATTCCTATTTTTCAATATTATTAAGTATATTTATAAATAATAAATAGCCTTATTATTTATACTATATTAACAAGTTCATAGCCCATTATAAGCATTTCGACAATTACGCATATAATAATTAGATATTGTTTTTGTAATTCAAGATAATAAATTATTTATCTTTACTTTATATAACAGATAAACCGGTAATAAAATTGCAATAATTACAAGAATCATACCAGCAAATCCTAAAATTGTAATAAAAGCATTAGACTACTACTGCTACAATATAAGCTGGTAATATAGTAACGATAGAAGCGGTCATATTACGCATTACTACATTCGGTATCGAATTCATAAACATAGTTTTAAGGGCATCACATAGCCCTACTCCTACTCCGAGTATTGATGTAACGATAGCAAGAGTTGAAATTATCCAAACTAATAATTGTACGGACGGCCATTTTGCTATATTACTTAATGCCTCAAATCTCCGACTTCTACATTACTGGTAATCATTTGTTGATAAAATGTTGGATTATTATGATGTGCTACAATAAGAATACTACAAGTCCAAATTATATATACTATTGCAGGAATTAAGCTTCCAAATAAAAACGCCGTCTTTAGCATTTTTGTTACAATAATTAGTTAAGGTATGGAAGATTACTTGGAAACCAAATGAAGTAACAACTACCGGAGTGACTACACCCCATATAGATATTTCTTTATAATTTGGTGAGAATAACAGTAAATTATCCCACTGAATCATAGAAACAAGTCCAATAACTAAAATTGCAATTATTATAAGCAATCCGATTAAATAGTACCCGATTTATATAATCTACTAACTTTAGAGGTAATAATAATGTTAGAATACTAATAATAATACACCATGCTACTATATAAGTTATACTTGTATTTAAAGCTAATAACTTCTGTAATATTGAAGAGCCTCCGTATATAAATACTGCAAATAAAGCATATGAAAGGAGCTTAAGGCTTACCGTACCGATGATTTGAGCAGTATGTCCTAAAAAATATTTTCCCAATGCCCAAGTGTTAAGCCTTTACCCGCTTGAAGATTAAGCTCTAGGTTAATTAAAGAAGTATAATACATTATAAACCAAATTATAAACATCAATATTATACTAGGTATTATACCTAATTTTGCTAATACCATGGGTAGTGCTATCATACCGCTACCTATACAAGTACCTGAAATTAACAGGATTGAACCAATAAGTTTTTGCATAATTTAATGAAGTTTAGATTAAAACAAAGGACTTAATTTTTGCTAAAAAGAAAATCAGCTAAAAAAAGAAGATAAGAATTTTAAAGAATAAAAAGTTTTGATAAGTAAAATTAACATTCGTATAATTTTGTTAAAACATATGTAGCGGTATAGTAAAATTATTAATATTGCTTTTTAAGGGTATTTTTATATATTCTTATTAGATCTCTTCCCAAACCAGCTTATAGAGAGGAATTTAAAGGAGACACGGAACACAGCACCACAGCGTATATAGAAAAATACGTGAAGATACGAGTACCGGATCAACGTATAAATTACCCCTAGAAGCAACGCTTGGAAAGAGGTCTGTTGAAATTTACTATATTTAAAAATGCATAGATTAGCTAAAATAATTAGTAATGCAGGAGTTTGTTCTAGGCGTGATGCTGAAAAGCTGATAGTTGAAGGACAGGTAAAAGTAGACGGCATTACAATTTTATCACCGGCTACAAATGTTGATATTAGTAATCAAATTGAAGTATCAGGCACATTAATCAATAATATACACAAACCAAGGCTTTGGATTTATTACAAACCTGTTGGTTTAATTACCACTCATAAAGATCCTTTATCTCGTAAAACAGTGTTTGAGCAGCTAACCGGTTTACCTCGTGTTATTTCAATAGGTAGGCTGGATTTAAATAGCGAAGGTTTGTTATTACTAACTAATAGCGGTGATTTAGCTCGTCGGTTTGAGCTCCCCTCAAGTAGGTTAAAGCGAGTATATCATGTTAGGGCGTACGGGAAGTCTGATATTCTACTAAAAAGCAATTATAAAAATTTAGAAATTGACGGGATATTTTATAACCCTTATTCGATAAAATTACTTAAGCAAAATAAGAGTAATTCTTGGTTTGAAGTAGTTTTATTTGAAGGAAAAAATCGTGAAATTAGAAGAATATTCGAGTATTTTGGACTAAAAATTAACAAATTAATTAGGATTCAATATGGTAGTTTTACAATAGATAATCTAAAACCTAGAGATTACAAAGAAATAAATAATAAAATACTGGAAAAATAATTAGTAATATGTTATTATTAATACATTTTAACTAATCATATAGGATACATATGACAAATCTTAATATATATAAATGTGAAGAAAAAGACCTAAACGATTACCTTGATTATATAAAAGATAACCCTAGTGTCTCGCTAAATGATTTTATCAAACATAAATATTTCGTTGAAGATAATGATAAAATTATTATTACTAGTTTAGAAAATATGGAAATTAACGCAGATTTAGCCAATGCTAATTTCCAAGGTACAATACTAACAGATGCCGTATTTAATAATTGTGACTTAACAAATACCATATTATGTGATTCAGATTTAACAAATGTAAAATTTAATGATTGTACATTTATCGGTACCGACTTTAGAGGAGCAAATCTTCATTATACAGATTTTAATTATAAAGATTATGATTATGATAACTATAAAATCCCCAATCTCAAAGATAAAATACGAGATATAAAACTATCTTTTTCAGATCTTGAAAGATTAAATCAATATATAGATAAAGACTTAGAAAAAGAACATATCAAAGAAATAGTTATAGATGAAGCTACGAAGACAAAGAAATATATTTTGGCTGGAGAAGACGAAAAAACTTTATGGGAAATCAAATCAAAAGAGCTAAAGACTAAGCAAGAAGAGTTAGAAACTCTAAAGCAAAATTTAGATAATCCTGGGATTACTACCAATCTTTTAAATACTTTTTGGAATAGTCCAGAAACTATTGCTAGAAACCGACAAAACGAACTAGAAAAAATCAACAAGTTACAGCATGAAGTAAACAAATTAGAAACTGAAGTATATGCTTTAGATAATCTTAGAATGTTCTGCGGTAAGGGTTTAGATGGTATTTTTGAGCAGTTAAAAAACGAAGAAATACAAATAAAACTAGACCCATCATATATTATAGGTTCGACTGCCAAAGAGCGAGATATACCGAAAGAATATATAAAATTAACTTCTGCCGAATTTGATCTATATTTAGCTGAAACAGCAAAACAATCCAATACAAAATTATCTCTTACCGAATTTGTTAGAAAGCAAAAAAATCTTTCAGAAGATTTAAATATAGTTCCTGATCTTTCAGCGATTAATTTATCAGGTAAAACTCTTACTAATCTTAACCTGAAGAATACATTATTTGCTTCAGCCAATTTAGAGAATATCAAAATCTCAAATTGTAATTTAGATTTTACTAATTTTGAAGGAGCTAATTTACAAAATGCCGTTTTTCAAAATGTTACGGCTCGTAACGCAGGATTTCTTTTTGCTGATCTTAAAAAGAGCAAAATTGAAAATAGTGATATGTCGAGAGCTTACATGCCTAAAGTAGATTTATCTGAAGTAGAGGTAACAAATAGCAAATTTAATGCGGTTATGATGGTTAACGCCGATGCCGAAAAGTTAATTATTAAAGATTCAGAATGGAAAAATTCTAATCTTACCGGTATATCGCTTGCTTATGCAGATATGCAAAGAGTTCAAATGCAGGGGGTAGTTTTAAATAATGCACTTCTAGATCAAGCAAATATCGTTTCTACTGATCTTGAAAATGTTTTTATGAATAAAACACATGCATTAGAAGCAAAATTTAAAGAGCAATGTAACATGCAAGGCATAACTGCAAGAAATGCCTATTTTAGCGATGCTGAATTTGAAAATATACTATCTTTAAAAGAAGCTGATTTAAGAGAAGCTATAATGCAGCGTGTTAAACTTAAGAACGCTGATTTAACAAAAGCACAGCTTGATAAAGCAAATCTTGAATATGCCGATCTTACAAACGCTACGCTTACTAATGCAACTGCACAATTTGCTCAGTTAAGTAATGCTACTTTAGAAAAAGCAGAAGCCGAAGGATTAAATATTTCGGATGCTATTGCTAAAAATATTAATGCTAAGGAAACTAACTTTAAAAATGCAATTATGCAGCGTGCCGATCTTACTAAAGCCGATTTCACTAAAGCAATGTTGGAAAATGCCGATATGCAAGCAGTGGAAGCAGCCGAGGCTATATTTAAAGAAGCAAAGCTAAAACAAGCGAATCTAAAAGCAGCAAATCTAACTGGAATTAATAAAGAAGGAGCAGATTTTGATAAAGCAAAAATCAACGATGCTACAAAGATGCATGATACTAAAGGTGAGACTAAAGGGAATTTAGATCATCAAGATAAAGACGGTAAAAAAACATCTGTCAATGTTAATGAACATGCTAAATTACAAGATAAAATTCATGCAAGAGAGAAAAGCGGTTGGTTTCTGAAAACTGGAATAGGACAGCTTTGTACAAAACTGGCTAAAAGTACTACATCAGGAATTAGCCGCGTAACAAATTTTTTAGTAAGTAAAAAATTTTTAGTAGGACTTGCCGTAGTAGTGGGTCTTGCAGTAGCAGCTGCACCTTTCGTAGCAATGCCTGTGTTATTGGTCACCGGCACGGCCCTTACTACTAAAGCTGTCATTCTAGGAGCAGGTATTTTGGCCGGAGTGCTAGTCGCTGCCAAAACTTATAAACTCACTCAAAAACCTTTACGCAATCTTCAGAAGTTATTTGAAAACTTAACTAGTAGTATAGATAAATATATCTCACCGCCTCCTGAAAATATTGATGAATTAGTAACAGAAAAACAACAAGCAAGACAAAAAGCTGAGACAGACAAATCTAAAGAAAGGGAAGAAAATTTAAATAATGTAAATAATAATATTGATAAAGCTAAAGAACAAGATTTTTTAAAACAAGCACAAAATAATTTAAACCAAGCAACGCCAAAAGTAGAAATAAAAGAAAAGGAAGATAAAACTGTAGAAAAACAACAAACAAAATCTAATACATTCGCAGCAAAATTTAAGCCTAACACTAAAGGCAAAGGATTTGCCACAAAAATAAAAGACGAAAAAAATCACGCTCAACAAAAGCAGCGTATAACTAAATAAGTGTTAAAAATAATATCCGGTAAATATAGAAACCAAATTATACCTACCGCTAAAAATATCAAATATCGACCTTCCACCGGTAAGCTCAAAGAGGCAATATTTAGTATATTAACCTCCGGTGAGTTTACCGGTAATAAATTATTTAACGAAAATACTCACATTCTCGATTTATTTGCCGGTAGCGGTAGCCTGGCTTTTGAGAGCCTATCAAGAGGAGCAGGTTTTGCTACCTTAATTGATATTGATACATCCTCATTAAAAATAGCAGAAGGATTTGCTAAATCTCTAAACATTGAAAATAATGTTAATTTCGTTAATATTAATGCTTTAAATCTACCGAAATCTATTAGACATCTTTTTAAACCAGCTTATAGAGAGGAATCTAAAGGAGACACGGAACGCAGCACCGCAGCGTACACACTAGTACGTGAGGATGCGAGTACCGGATTGACGTCTAAATTACCTCTAGAAGCAAAGTTTGGGAAGATGTCTAATAAATCATTTGATCTTGTCTTTATAGACCCACCTTATCATAAAAATATAGTGCCTAAAGTAATGAAACTGCTGATAAAAAATAATTGGCTCAAAGACGGTGCTATTATAGTTATTGAGATGGCTAAAACAGATGATTATGTTTTAGATGAAAATATTGAAATTATACGTGAAAAACTATATGGTAAGAGTAAGCTGTTGGTTTTGAGCTTTACCGTCATTCCCGCGGAGGCGGGAATCCAGTAAAACATATAAAAACTTGTGTTTATATGTTTATTTTATTAATAGTATGTAGTTTTGTACCTGTATTAAGGTTATTTTTTCTGGATTCCCACTTTCGTGGGAATGATATAGAACCGCGTAACAAGACATTAAAAAACAAACATGACCAAAAAGCATTACATGTGTTCTAACTGTGGAAATATTAGTCCTAAATGGTCAGGGCAGTGCTTTGATTGCGGTGTATGGGGTAGTATTGTCGAAGAGATAGTAAGTGCAAATCAAGCAATTGTTAAAGTCGGTAGCAAGCAAGACTGCGATAAGCTTTCAGGGCATGTAACCGAGCAGTTACGCATTCCTACCCCTATAGGTGAATTAAATAGAGTACTAGGCGGCGGTTTAGTGCTTGGTTCTGCTATATTAATAGGAGGAGACCCTGGTATAGGCAAATCTACTTTGTTACTACAGCTAGCAGCAAGTAACTTTGCATCAAAGATGAATTGCTTATATATAACGGGCGAAGAATCGTTAGACCAAATAAAATTAAGGGCCATAAGGCTAAACCTCACTAACTATAATACCGATATTTTAGCAGCTACTAATTTGGAAGATATTATTGCGAGTATAGAAGCTAATAAAAATAATATTGATTTAATAGTGATTGATTCTATTCAAACAATTACCACAAAAGAATTATCATCGCCTCCAGGCACTGTTTCGCAAATTCGTACATGTGCAAATGAGCTTGTTAATTATGCTAAACAAAACAATATAATTATTTTATTAAGCTGTCACGTCACTAAAGACGGACAACTAGCAGGTCCTAAGATACTTGAACATTTAGTTGATACCGTACTATATTTTGAGGGAGATCATAATAATCATTTCCGTATTTTACGCTCATATAAAAATCGTTTTGGCGGTGTGGGTGAAATAGGAGTATTTGAGATGAGCGGCAGCGGGCTTATTGAAGTAACAAATCCGTCTGAACTATTTTTAATGAAGCGAGAACAGAACGTTATAGGTACGTCTATTTTTGCAGGAATCGAAGGTTCAAGACCGTTACTTATGGAAGTACAAGCCCTTATAGTACCCTCAAATATGGTAACTCCTAGACGCTCTGCGGTGGGCTGGGATACTAATAGGTTATCAATGATACTTGCCGTACTTAGTAGTAGGATAGGACTTAATCTTGCTAATTATGAGGTATATTTAAGCATTGCGGGGGGACTTAAAATTGCCGATCCTGCTTCTGATTTAGCAGTAGCAGCGAGCTTAATATCTGCTGCAACCGACAAACCTGTACCCGAACATAGCGTCTTTTTCGGCGAAATAAGCTTATCAGGTGAAATAAGAAAAACCGCAAAAGCAGAAACAAGAATAAAAGAAGCCGTAAAACTTGGATTTAATAAGATTATCTGCTCTAAATTTGAAAATTTAACGTATAACTTTATATCTTCCGTCTCACATTTAAAAGACCTAAAAGAGATAATTAAATGAATATAGTGTATGAAATAAGAAATTTGGAAGAAGCACGTAATTTTTTATCTAGTGTAGAAGAGCAGCTGATATTAACAAATCATGCCTCTAGCGTAAAATATTACGGTATGCTAGCAATTGATTACATGTTTAAAACTCTAAGTAAAGAATTTCCGGAAAAAGTTTTAGATCTTACCGTAAATGTAGGAGAGGATCACGCCGCTTTATTTACTGCAATCAAACTAGGGTATAAGAATATATCATATACAGGGAATTCTGAGGAAGCTAGGGGGTTGTTGTACGGATATCAAACCGGCATTGCGAGCGACTGAAAGGAGCACGGCAATCCAGAAAATAATTAAAAAAATGCTAAAAATTAGCATTTTTAACTGGATTGCTTCGTCAATTACTCCGTAATTTTCCCCGCAATGACGAAAATTTAATAATAAAAACCATGAACATTAAAGATATAGGAGTAATAATTGCTAAAAAACCTTTGAAAGAAAATACATTTATTATTACAGTTTTTACTAAAAATCATGGTTTATATTCGGGAGTTGTAAAAGAATTTTCTAGAAAAAGTAAATTTATATATCAAGAAGGGAATATTGTAGATTTTCTTTGGCAGGCAAGATTACATGAACATATTGGCATGGCTAAATGTGAACTCATTAAATCTTACACCGGTTATTTTATCACAAATAAAGCTAAATTATATGCCTTTAATTCCGTTATATCTTTAATCAAAGAGTTATTTCATGAAAGAGAAGAACATTCTAAATTTTTTTTATTTCTAATTAACTATTTAGATAATTTATCAAAGAATTTTTGTTTTCGTGATTATATTAATTTTGAGCTAGCTTTACTTGCCGAGACGGGTTATAAGCTTGATCTTACCAAGTGCGGCGTGAGCCATGTTACAACTGATTTAATCTATGTATCACCTAAATCAGCTAGAGCATTATCATATGAAGTAGGAAAACCTTATAAAGATAAATTATTGATGTTACCAAGATTTTTACTTTCAGATAATAGCGAGATTACATTAGAAGAAAAACGGCAAGCTTTAGCTCTAACAAACTATTTTTTTAATAGATATTTATTTCATAATAATAGACAGGTTGAAGCACGCCAAACTTTTATTGAATATACTTTAAATAATTTTTAGAGACTATATTTTTACTTTTATTTTTCTTATTTTATAATATACTTACTTAAGTAATTACTTAAATAAGTATGTAATATGACTAGACTGAGCATAGATATACCAAACGAATTACATCATTTTCTTAAAGTTCACACTGCACATAAAAATGATACTATTATGAATTTTGTAAGAGAAGCGATATATCATAAAATAGAACAGGAAAAAGAATTAAATACAGAATCAATAAAAATATTAGAAGAATCAACAAAAGGTTTAAATATTAATAAATATTCTGCATATAAAGAAATGTATAAAAAGCTTAACTTAATATGCTTCTGCAAACCTCTACTATTTTATTCCATGTCATTCCCGCTTTCGCGGGAATGACATAAGGGCTTTTCAAAAATTTCCCGGTATATACATACCGGTACACATAGTGACTTATTCAAATAATAATCTATGAAAATACTAGCATTTGACACAGCCAATAATACTGCATCGGTCGCAATATCCGAAAATGAGAATATCCTTGCATGTATAGAAGAATTACATCCTTCTATGCAAGCAGAAAATCTAATACCGATGATAGAAGACGTGATGAAATCAGCTAAATGTTCATATGATGATTTAGATTATTTAGCGGTAACTAACGGACCCGGTAGCTTTACCGGCATTAGAATAGGACTTGCTAGTGCTAAAGGTATATTATTTTCCAAGGAGAATATTAAAGCAGTAGCGGTTAGCAATTTTGAATATGCTTATTTTAGAACCATAACTCAAGTTAAAGATTATGATAAAATATATGTCTTTTTAAACGCTTATCGCTCACAGCTTTATATGCAAGTTTTTCATAAATCAGGAAAAATAGAAGAGCCGTTATTGATAGATTTCGAGTATGCTATAAAACTGCTTACAAATGAGAAAGGGAATATAGTTTGTTGCGGTAGCGGACTTGAATTTATATATCACCAAATTATGCATTTGCCGAATATAATAACCTTGCCACGTTTTGCACGAGTTAAAGCTTGGGTTACCTGTAGATATATTGCTAGTAGATTGTCGAGCAATGTAAAATTAAATAGCTCTATCGAGCCACTATACATACGCCCTCCTGATGCCAAAATCGCAATCAATTATGCCATTCCTAGTTAAAAGTAGGAATCCATTTACTAGATTTCTGTAATCAACGAAATGACATAAGAGCTTTATTATAAGTATACTACATCATCTTTATAATTAAAGACTCCAAAATAATTATAAGATAATTTCTCACCTGATAACTGCATAGTAAAATCACTATTAGAGTGTTCTACTTGATTGTCTGATACTTCTATTGCATCTTCATAATCAGAGAATCCGGAATCACTATCAGATACTGCACCTGATTCTTGCTTTACACACTTCTTGTCGTATATTAAGGCTATTATTTGCCCAACTAATGATTTCGATAAATCATGATGATTACCCGAGTCAATAATATCAATGATTCTTACTAGACTTTCATCTGAGGCGTGAAAAATTATTGTGTCTAGCTTATCATTTGAAATATTACTCATGATTCTTACTAAATTTTTATTTGGAATAATATCAAAATTTTCTGCAAGTTTTTCTTCTCCTGCTAAAATAATTATATTTTCAAGCTGTTCATCAGAAATATCCTCATCTAATAATTTTTTTAGTTCCTGCTCGGTAAGCTCTTCTAAAGAAAGGGTAGTATCTATATATGTATTTAATTTATCTAATGGAACAAATTTCATTAATTTCTCAAAATGTTCCGGCAAAATATAATTAACTAATTTTTGTGCTTGTTCATCGGAAATATTATTAATTAATTCTACCAATTTTTTATATGTCATCTTTTCAAAAACTGCATCTAACTCATTTTCAGACGTGTTTAAAATTTCTTCTACTAACTCATTATCAGAAAGAGTTTCAAGTTGATCTAAGAGATTAAATGTTTCTTCAGCGTTATTATTTAAATAAGAAAAAACTTTATTACTTACAAAATTAAAAGTTTCAGCAACTTTAGAAGAAAGAATACTAGATGTACTTTTTATAATATTAAAACTCTTTACTCCAAAATCATAAACTGTTTTTAATGATGAACTAAATGTACTGAAAAAACCTTTACTTTGCTTAATTGAATTATCTAACGCTGCTAAAAAATCAGTATTTTCTTCTTGATTAGTAGTTTGCTTTAATGTTTCTTCAGCGTTATTATTTAAATAAGAAAAAACTTTATTACTCACAAAATTAAAAGTTTCAGCAACTTTAGAAGAAAGAATACTAGATGTATTTTTTATAATATTAAAACTCTTTACTCCAAAATCATAAACTGTTTTTAATGATGAACTAAATGTACTGAAAAAACCTTTACTTTGCTTAATTGAATTATCTAATTCATCATTAACAAGATAGGAGGCTGGCTTTGGAGAGGTATTATGTGGGATTAAATTTTGTAACTTATTAAAAATTGATGTTATGGTCATAATTTTTCCTCATTTCTTATTATAATAATCAGCATTGCATTATAATAAAAATTATGAGGAGGTCAAGATAAAGGCTAATAATTATTAACTTTTTTCGTCATTGCGAGGAAATTACGAAGTAATTGACGAAGCAATCTCAGGAGTTTGTTATTATTGCATGAGATTGCCATACAGTCTGCGACTACTCGCAATGACGATTTAGTAGTATTCATGCAACAACGCCGCAGTACTTGTATGATAATGTAGCCAATTTTTGAAGTTCAACGAGTATATTATAATTGTCTTTGTTCTTGAATTAGCTCAAAAACTTCAACTGTGTCTCCTTCTCTAATATCTTCGTAATTTTCAAATGCTATACCACACTCATATCCTTCTCTAACTTCTTTAACTTCATCTTTAAAGCGTTTTAAAGTTTTGAGTTTTCCTTCATGAATGACTACATTATCACGTAATAAGCGTACACCCGCTCCTTTCTTAATAATCCCTTTAGTTACATAGCTACCGGCGATTTTACCGACTTTGGTAATATTAAATATTTGTCTAATTTCTGCGCTTCCGATATACTGCTCTCTAACGATCGGATCAAGCATACCGCTCATAATGGCTTTTATATCATCAATTAAATGATATATTATACTATAATATCGAATATCGACTTTTTCTTTTTCTGCGGCAGTTAAGGCATTTGCCCCTGCTCTAACGTTAAAGCCGACAATAATAGCCGAAGAAGCATGTGCAAGAGATACATCGGATTCCGTTATCGGACCTACGCCGCTATGAAGTATACGAAGCTTTATCTCATCACTCGGTAATTTTAATAAGCTACCTGAAATAGCTTCAACCGACCCTTGAACATCACCTTTAATAATCAAAGGTAATTCCTTAATTTTACTATTACCGGAAGCTTTTAAAAACAAATCTTCTAAACTTGAACGCGGTGCAATAGATATTTTTTTTTCTTTAGCAAGACGCATTCTATATTCGGCTATATCTTTTGCTTGTTTCTCATTTTGTACTATATTAAATTTATCGCCGGCAAAAGGCACTTCATTTAAACCCTGAATTTCTACAGGAACAGACGGAGTTGCTTCTACTATTTCTAGTCCCTTATCATTAGTCATCTTTTTAACTTTACCGTAAGAAGTACCAGCTATTATAATATCACTGTTTCTTAAAGTACCTCGCTGAACTAATAGAGTGGTTAGCGTTCCTTTTCCTTGTTCAATTTTTGACTCGATTACAACACCGGCAGCTGAACCGAAAGGATTTGCCTTTAAATCCTGCATTTCTGCAATTAATAAAATTGCTTCTTCAAGTTTATCTAAGTTAATTTTCTTTAGTGCCGAGATAGGAATAACCATAACGTCACCACCTGCCTCTTCGCCGATAATTTCGTGGACATATAATTCGTTCTTTACACGCTCAATATCAATATCAGGCTTATCAATCTTATTAATAGCTACAATTATAGGAACACCCGCTGCTTTCGCATGATTAATTGCCTCAACCGTTTGCATTTTGATTCCATCATCTGCTGCGACCACTATAATAACTATATCCGTTACTTTAGCACCTCTTGACCGCATTTCCGAAAAAGCTTCATGCCCCGGAGTATCAATAAAAGTAATTGCTCTACCGTCTGCAAGAGTTACTCTATAAGCCCCAATATGTTGTGTAATTCCGCCTAGCTCACCTGCAGCAATATCTGTAGACTTAAGAGCGTCAAGCAATGAGGTTTTACCATGATCGACATGACCCATTACCGTCACAACCGGAGCACGCGTTCTTAAATCCTCAACCTTATCATCACTAATTAAAACATTTTCAACATCTGACTCTTGGACTCTTTTTACCGTATGCCCTAAATTTGTTGCAACTAGTTCTGCCGTATCGGCATCTATTGTTTGGCTAGCATTTGCAAGAATACCGAGTTTCATTAATTCTTTAATTACATCAGCCACTCTTTCAGACATAGCATTTGCAAGATCGCCGACTCCGATAACTTCCGGGATCGTCACTTCTCTATATACTTTCTCAGGTGCTTGTGATACTAATTTACGCTTTTCTTTTTCTCTAGCTCTTTTTATAGAAGCAAGACTTCTAGTTCTACCGCTGCCGCTTTCGTCGTCACTAAGCATATTGAAAAGATCGGCTTTTTTGAATTTTTTTGGCTCTTCTAGCTTAATTTTTGGTACGACTATTTTACTATCTGCTGTTTTATCTAATTCTTTCTCTGATTCTATACCGTAACGTGTTCGCATTCCTACTAAAGGAGACTTTAAAAAAGTTTCTTCTTTCTTTTTAGGTATTTGTGACGGTATATCTTCATCATCTTGAACGATTTTAGCACTAACTTCTACTTTATTTTCTTCGGTATTTTGCTGTTTTTGTTCAACTTCTTTATCAGTTTCTAGCGGTTCTATTTTTGAGTTAGCAGACTGGTTAATACTTGCAAGTTTACTTAAAGTGCTTATTTTTGAAGGGTCATTTAATTTAGATTGCTCAGCAGCTTTTTTAAGAATAGATAAACGTCTGTTAAATTCTTCCTTATTAACATCAATAACAGTTTGATCTAAGCTATTCCTTTCTTTATTTAATGAAAAGGTAGTAGCACTACCGGTAGAGCTTTTTCTAACTTCTACTAGCGTTTTAGATTTAGCATTAACAAAGCTTTGAGCTCCTGTAAGAGAGTCAAAAGACTTATTAAGCGATAATTTTGAATTGCCAAGTGTCAACTTTTTGGGTTTGATTTCCTGGTTATCCGTCATATTTAAAACCTTTGTGTTTCTGTTTTTTCCGTCTACTACTTGATTATGTCATTCCTAGCTAAAAGCAGTGTTGCTCGCATGGCTCGTTTATGTCATTCCCGCGAAAGCGGGAATCCACTAAAATTTATAAAAAAAACTTGTTTTTATAGGTTTATTTTATCAAGGACGCCCTAATTACTAAGCTATTTATTCTGGATGCCTGCTTTCGCAGGAATGAAATACACCCTACATTCAACCCACTAACTATCCTTCAATTCACCATGCTGTCTAGCAGTTTTAATCAACAATTTAATATTTTCGTCCGTTATATTAGAATTTGGAGCTAAATTTTTAAATTCATTTACGCTCATCTCTCCTAAATCTTCTATGGTCTTTATACCATATTCGGCAAATTTTAATATTAATTCAAGCGATAATTCTAATATATCTATTAATTCTTGCTCAACTCCTAGATCCTCTAGCTTTTTGATAATCTTTTCATTCTTAAGGTCGACGTAATTAATAGCTCGATTTTTAATCTCTACGGCAAGTTCTTCCTCAAAGCCTTCGATTCTTGTTAAAGTACTAATCTCACTACTAGCAATTTGTTCTACTGAATTAAATCCCGTTACCGATAAAAGCTGACCTATAACTTCTTCAACATCTAAAGCTTCCATAAATAATTCCGTAGAAGTTAAGAACTCTTCATTTCTTCTTTTTGATTCTTGCTCTTCGGTCATTATATCGATATTCCAACCTGTAAGCTGAGAAGCTAAACGAACATTCTGCCCTCTTCTACCTATTGCAATACTTTGATTTTCTTGCGAAACTACTACTTCTACCTTATGTTTATCCTCATCAATCAAAATTTTTGTGATTTCCCCAGGTGCAAGCGGTGCAAGAGCATTAACTATAAACTGTGCAAGATCATTACTCCATAATACTATATCAATTTTCTCCCCGTTTAATTCATTTGTTACAGCTTTTACTCTATTACCTCTAATACCTACGCATGAGCCTACGGGATCTATACTACTATCCGAAGCAAATACCGCTATTTTTGCTTTTGAACCGGGATCACGTGCTACTGATTTTATTTGAATAATAGCTTCAAGAATTTCAGGTACTTCTAGCTTAAATAGTTTAACTAGCATCTGGTTATCTACTCTAGACAAGAAAATCTGCGGTCCTTTTGTTTCTTGCCTTACATCCTGTACATATGCTTTTATACGATCATTAGGTTTAAAACTCTCACCCTTAATTAATTGATCTTTTTTTATTATTGCTTCAGCACGATTCAAGTCAACTATTATATCACCGTATTCTATTCTCTTAACTATCCCGTTTATAATTTCGCCTTTTCTATCTTTAAAGTCATGATATTGTTTTTCACGTTCAGCTTCTATAACACGTTGAGTTATAACTTGTTTTGCAGCTTGAGCCGATACTCTAGCATGATCAATCGGCGGTAAATATTCATATATCTCATCACCGATTTTAGCTTCCGGATTCTTTATTAAAGCTTCTTCAAGTGAGATTTGCGTTAAGTAATCTTCTACATCTTCTACTATTTTTAAGATCCTTAAAAGATTTATCTCACCGGTTTTCCTATTTATCTGAGCTTTAATATTATATTCATTACCGTATTTTTTTCGTCCTGCTGCTTGTACCGCTTGTTCAACCGTTGAAATCAAAATTTCTTTTGATATTCCTTTCTCACGGGCTACAGAATCTATAATTTGTAAAATTTCTACATTACCTATATTAGACATACATTATCTCTTATTGCTTTAGCAATTTTTTAAATACTTCTTCAGTTAAAACTAGATTAGCATTTTTAATTAAATTATAATCAATTAGTACTTCTTGTTCTTCACATTTTAAATATATTTTATTATTTTCGGCTTTAATTATTTTACCCTGATAACGAGTTTTGCCATTCAATAATTCTTTAAGTTTGATTTTAACTTCTCTTTCTAAAAATCTATTATAATTTTCAAACTTTACTAACGGACGTTCAAGACCGCTTGATGCTACCTCTAAAGAATATGCAGCTTCTATTAAATCTTCAACATCTAGAATAGCGGAGATAGTCCGACTTGCTTTAGTACAATCTTCCACAGATATTTTTTCGCCGTTTAAGCTATCAATCAATATCTCGACTACTTTAGGGTTAACACCTTTAAACTTAACAAGAACTAACTCAAACCCCATATCCGTCAAGGATTCTTCTATTACGTTTGTTATTTGTTGTTCAATAGTTTGCATACTTGATATTTATAACAAAAAAGGTGGGATAAACCCACCTCTCTATAATTTTTATAATGCTTATCCGTAACGAAAATACACTAATTAGAATATATAAGCAATATTTAACTTTATATTTTTGTAAAACAACATATTCATAAAGGGGTAAATACTCGATAATCCCTCTTGTCTGCTTAGAGATGGGTCATAGTCTTCTCCTGATGAACAAAATGCTTCTACATGAATCTGAGTATACATAACCCCCATTTTCGCTTCTAATATATGCTGCACATGATCGTTAAAAGAATGAGGACCACAAATTTCATCAGTTTCACCTTTTAAAAGGCCTAATAAAAATTCTTCAGCTATTCTACCGGTATGATAATATATATTATCGTTCTCATTAATATTATTATAACTATCTTGAGTATAAAATTTATTTCAGTATCGCATATTGCTGCAATATCAGTTAATTTTTTTACAGCTGCATCTAATTGAAATGTATCACTGTTTTTATTTCTAGTAGAATGAATAATGTGCATAACGGCGGG